>JBAWVS010000020.1 GCA_037147175.1 bacterium | reverse complement strand
TAATAATTTGACTTCCGCCATTAATAATTTTATTTCATTACCAAAATCATCTATAGATTCTTTTACATCAAACAATATGCCGTCTATCCGCTCACTCATTAGTCTTAACCTCAAGATTTAAATTACTTTGACTTGTTTAAAAATAAGCTTTATTAACTTGTGTTAGATTGATTCATTTTTGCTTCCTTTCTTTTAAACCTGTCTTATACAAAATATAATAAGAAAGATAATTATTTTTACAACAAGTGTTTTGGATATACTAATTATATACCTGCAATATGAATTTATTGATTAAATTAATAATTTCATAATAATTAAAATATTTAAGCTTTGAGGGCTTATATTGGGATTGCTGTCAAAATTTTCACAAGAAAGCTTCTAAGTTCTTGTTTTATTATTTTCAACACCCAACTGCTGAAGAATATAATTTTTTGCCTGAAAGGGAATTATATTTAAACATCCATCCCAAATATAGGCGTATTCCTTTTCTTTTGAGGCGTTTTTGAAATTATTATAAAGGCAATATCCCTGTTCACCGTCAGAATGCGATATTATAGATTCCGGCATGTAAAAATATCCGCAGTTTGCGCAAATTTTTAGCGCAAATCCGTGACTTCTAAGTTTTCCTATAATTTCTTCGACAGCATAATTAATGCGGGGCTGTTTGGAGGAACTAAGCCTCTTATTATTGAAAATAAAAACCACCTGAGAATATTCATCTGTTTTTACAATCTCAAGCTTACATGGAAGTTCTTTTCTCCCATTTGTAATCGTGGCATTTACTGTGTTTTTATCATAGTTTAAAGTTTCTGCTATTACTTTTTTGTTTTTTTTCTTAATAGGTTTTGGTTGAGAATTTGACAAAAAACCTTTAAATACGGATTTCACATACAATACAGGAGTAATAAAAAATAGTGCAAAAGCATTTTTGTAATCATTAAACCCGCATCTTGCCGTAATCATGGAATAGGCGTCTACTACGAACTTAGAAGCCAAAAGACAGACAAGATATTTAAAACTTACTGTCTGCGAAAAAGAAGTTACAGGATAAATTTTATAAATAAACATCAACGCAGCAGTCCATAATACAAAAATTGTATTTGACGGATAGATATGTGAGAGAATAAGTTCTTTTACACCAATATTAGAGCTTGAAAATAAAAGCGGAAGATTATTTTTCAGAGTAATTAAGCCTTTATATCTTCTTTCATAATCTTTTTTTGCAATGCTTTTTAAAGTTTCATTAACAGGTTTTGTTACTGTTATTTCATTTGAATATAAAACAGGAATTTCATTATTTTTTAAGTTAATTGAATATTCATATTCTTCAAAACCGTATTCTGTTTTTTTGAATTTGATTTTTTCGAGGATTTCCTGTCTTATAATAAAAAGATCCGAATCAATCGTATTTCCAAGAGAAGAATAAAATCTTCCATGTCTTATAATTCTGTTTTTTAGTTTATTTCTGAAATTTAATATTCTGTTTAAAAAATTGTTCTTCTTATATAAAACTTCTCCGACAATGACAGGATTGTAATGAACAGACGCATTAACTTTTTGAAGAAAATCACTTTTTATTCGACTTTCTGCATCTAAAAACACAAAAGCATTAGTATTTTCGCATGCCAAAATCCTTTCAAAGAGCCAGCTTAGTGCTTTAAATTTGCCTAGGGGTTTAACATCCGTACTCATTCGCCATAATTTTGTTCCGCCTATTATTTCAAGAAGTTTTGTATTCTCATCATTGCAATTATCAAGCAGGATATTTATTGAATATTTATATCTTTCATAATCTTGTTTATTTAGTGATTCTATAAGCTCTTTAACTTTGTTAGAATTGTTGTGCGAATAGATTACAACTGTTAAGTTTTGCTGAAACTTTGCCAGATAGTCTTTTTTGGCAACATCAAACAATCTTCCTCTCGAAGAATTATAAATAATAACAATGTTATAAACTATAAAATATGTTAAATATATTAATATTATCCAGGATATTAAATCCACAAAAAACATAAACATGCCTAATTAGTTATATAAACTCAAATTTATACTATATTTTTACCATAATAGCATTAGTAAAAGTTAACATTCCAAAAACTTTAACTTAACATATCTTCAAAACTGCTTTTTATTCTATATATTTTAAACAAGATCAGCTATTTCATCCCGGTCGCCAATTAATTTATTTTTACGAATTGTCATTCTGAGGGTTTTAACCCGAAGAATCTGTCCAGTAAGCATTTTTAGCTAAAATCATAAATTGGACAGATCCTTCGCTTTGCTCAGGATGACATTCTCAAAAATCAATATTTGCAATAATTTTAATTAATTGGCGACTCGAGTTATTTCATGTTTATTTTCAGGGTGCAATTGATAATCTTTGTTTAAGACTTTTATCTACAGAAATTAACGCTTCATTTCCTACAAATTGCTCGAGTGAAATTCTTGCACTAAGGACTTTTTGTCTTGATTTGTATTGATCTGCGATTGATTCTCTGTAGAACACATCTGCAACTGCCTTAAGATCAGGTGAATTTTTTTGCACCGATTCATAATATTTTTTTCTGTTTTTTAAAACTTGATCAGAAAAATTCAGATTTGATAATGCCCCTATATAATTACAATACAAGTTAACAAGCTTTAACTGAAGATTATCTGTTTCCTGAGCCAATAATACCAAATCAGAATCTGTAACTTTAGAGAGATGGGCATTTAATTCTGCATTATCAGAAGAAAGAAGTGAATTCAACATGCTTCCGCTCAAAAGTGTAGTTGTAGCAGTTACAGTATCGCCTGCACCGACTCCAATAATAGAGGCCACACTTGCCAGGGGAGAAAGTATTTTTTTGACCGCACTTGTTTTTTCAATTTTTCCGTCGGGATTTGAAAGTTTCAAAATAGCAAATCTTATCGTTTCATTTTTTTCCACCGCAGAATTCCAGAGAATATTAAGATCCGAGACCATGTCTTTTTTATCCTGATCCAACTCAGAACCGGTTTCCTGTGCTAATTCCCTGACGCTTTTATCCGAATAATTGTTTGTATTTAAATTAGCTACAGGTTGAAGAAGAGCCACCGGTTTTTCTTTGATATCAGAAATCAAAATTTTACCTAAAGTAAGGTTATTTAGTGTATCGGTTCCTGCAAGTCTCTCTAATTCAAGCCTGTGAGTCTTGACTTCCTGCTTTAAATCCATTTCATCCTTAATTGCATTATCATATAAAGCCTTAGCTGCCATTAATGCCAATGGGTCTTTAGCTCGAAAAGCAACAGAATATGCCATATTTTGTTTTAAGACTTCTTGTCTGGCTGTCTTTAAGGACTCGAGTCCGCTTTTATATTCATAGTAATTTTTAATCGTTCTGTCCTGCAAATCTTCGACAAGTCTGGCAAGATGTATTAATTCCGTATCAGTCAAAGGAAATTGTTTGGGTCTTTCTTTTGAAGAAATCACTCTGCCGGCAAGAGTTCCTGCCGCTGATGAGGCACTTGAAGTCAGGGGATCAGCACCCAATAATCCCGGCAAAATTGATGCTCCGCTTATTAAAGTACTTACCGTTTTTGCCATTATTGAAGAATGCACTCTTCTTTGTTCAGCCGGCATGGCTAATTTTTTTAGCGCAAACTTAATTATAGGATTTCTGTCTATAGTTGATTCCCAGAGAACTTTAATATCATCTATATCCATTTTTTTCTGAACTTGAAAATACTGGCTCATCATTTCGTCTTTGGATTTGAACAGCTGACCGTCAATCTGTTTAACTGGTTCCGTTACGTTGATTTTAAGTTTATTTTCATCATTAATTTTCAGTTCAACGTCATTTTGATTAATGCTTGAAACATAATCAGGTTGATTCTGCGAAAGAATATTAACGGTTTGCTGCTGGCTAACAGCAACTCCTCCGCTTGCAAAAAGTGCTATAGATAATAAACAAATAATAGTTTTAGAATTGATTTTCAAAGTACTCATTAAAAAAATCCACGCTTCGAATTTAGTTAAAATAAAATGAGTTTATATTTTCGAAAACTCATCGTTTCCGAAAATAACGCTCCTACTATCGAATACCGCTTTTTTGTCGGTTGTTATAATCCAAAATTTATTTTTAAAGCGGTATGTACTACTTTATAGCACACACAAAAATTTCTTTATAGAACACATGGGGAAGGCTGTTTTAATTATTTATTAAATTCATAATTTGATTTCTTTACTTTTTTGGAAAAATAAATGGTGAAGGCTTATCATGTTCAGTTATGTACCTGAGATAACTTTCCATTGATAATGCAGAAAATTCTTTTTCTGATTGCATATAATTGCTCCAAGCCCCTTGTAATTTAGATTTAACTTGTGAATAGCCTTTTTTATAGCCGTTCTCTACCTCTGTCTGTGTCAAATTATTCCTGAGAGGTCTGGTTACATTTCTTGCAATAGTTTCAACAAGTTCTCCAAGAGTCTCTTTACATGAATTAATACCTGAAGTTCCCGCTTTTTTTATTTGATCATCAAACCATCTAAACATCTCACTTGCTGCTACTCTGGTGCCTTCTTCATTCTTGGCGATTACCTTAAAAGGGTAAAGCAAGCTCGTTCCATCAAGACCTTTAGGTATTTCTGTGTATTTTTCTATTTCAAATTTAACTTCAGGATATTTTTTTGTAACTTTATTAACTAAATTTTTTATTACATCCGGAACTCCATCAGGAATTTTAAGATTATCGACAACTTTGTCAGTACTGATAATTGTCTGAACTGCTGTTTTTTTTGTGTATGCAGCTACGCTTTTCCCTGCCAGCGTGGACTTATGTTTAATAGATCCTGCTATTATTCTTGAAAATGACATTTTTGCCTCTCCTTAATTCTATAACGATTCTTCCTCTTAGTTAAAGTATTCTCTATATACAAAATTGCTTTTTATTCCTTATATATTAAGAATCATTAAAACAATTTAATAATAAAAACATATTAAGTGTATTTTTTACCCTATTGTGAATAAGTGTAAATATTACGCTTAAAAATATACCGTTTAAATAATTTTAGAATTATAATAATTTCATAATAAAAATATGACCTCTAACTCTCTATTTTGAACTAGAACCTCTAAACCCCCTTGGAGGTTTTTTTTTGTTTAACAAAACCTTTTCAAGAATAAAATTAAAGAAGATACATGACTTTAATCCATTAATTACTGTTTTTAAACATGACTTTTTGACATGTAGTTGATTATTTAATATAAGAGTTTATAAATCTTAATAATAATAACAAAATCTTTAATCTTTGAAATTGCAGTTATAACAATGTTTTTAATCATTGTTTAAATAATTTAACATATTTTAATTATTATTTTTTTCAACTTAAGCAATTTTTATTAAATTATTGTTTTAATATTAATAAGGGAAAATATTAAACGATTTATTAATTATTTTGTTATTTAGTTAGAAATTTAGAATTGTAGTTTTGAATACGGCAGGAGGAAAGGAAGATAATTATGAGCGAAGCATTATGGACTCAAGAAAACTCGGGAAACGCGGAAGAATTATTAGGTCTTGATAATAAGAAAAATATTAAGAAATCAAACCTGCTAAGAATAGATATATCTGCATTGCCTGATAAACTTCCTGATTTCAGGAATTCTGAAAAAACAAAAGACAGTATTCTTGCAGATTGGCTTGTTAACTGGATTAATACAGGCTTAAAAGAAGATAAAATCAGAGCAAACCAGTTATTACCTCAAAAAAATATTATTGCAGGCAAAGTAAATTTAAGTATAGGTACAGTTCAAACAGCAATCAGGCTTATTGAAGACCTTGGCTATGTTGAATCAAAACAACGTATCGGCACATTTATATGTGATAGAAACAATCCTGAAAAAGAATTAAGAAAACAAACCTCAAAAAGAGAAAACGCCATTGAAGCATTAAAAAAATTAATTTTCCAAAACAGATATGAATTAGGCGATCTGCTTCCTTCTTCGAGAGAATTGTCAAAAATCATTGGAAGCGCACCAAACACTACAAGATTAGCGCTTGAATATCTTTCAAATATTGACATAATTGAATCAAAAGGATTGAAAGGAAACAAATCAACCTGGAGACTTAAAGCATTACCTCAAATCTCTGAAGTCGAACTGGAAGCATCAAACGAAGTTGATACTGATACACTTGTAGACCAAGTGGAAAGGGATCTTAAAGAACTTATAGTTCAAGGTTACAAAATCGGTGATAAATTAATTTCTCATTATGAACTCGCTGATACATTAAAAGTAAGCATAAAAACTGTTCATGATGCAATGAAAAGACTTGTTGAACAAGGCATTCTTCAATCAAAAAGAGGCAGATACGGCACATTTATTTTGCGTTTACCGTCAGACAAACAATTAATGACCGGTAAAGAAAGTGAAATATTCGCACCTGCTTTCCAAGCAAGCCTTTACAACTACGAAAAAGTTGAAATTCACCTTAAACAATATATTAAAGAAAATTATAGGCTTGATGATAAACTTCCTGCAATGGGAAAACTGGCTCTTGATCTTAAAGTAAGCAGCAACACCATAAGAAAAGCCCTGCAAAGACTTTCCGAACAAGATATCGTAAAATTTTCCAGAGGAAGATACGGCGGAACTTTTATCACTAATTTGCCTGAAGATGCCGAAGAAAAAGCGGCTTCACTTACCTGGTTATCAATCAACCCCGAAGTTGCAAATCTTTATAGTACAAAAAAATAAAAAAATTACACAAGAAAAAGAGCCGCTTATATAAGCGGCTCTTTTTTTATATTTTTAACAAGATAACTTGAATTGCTAGATAACTCCAATTGCTAAATAAATTAATCAAGCTGTCATTGCGAGGAAGCTCGAAGAGCTGACGTGGCAATCTGTTTTGGGCTTAAAACCCAAAAGGGACAGATATTTCGCTTTGCTCAACATGACAAGAAGAAAATTAACTTGCAATTAGAGTAAGATAAACTCTAAGAATTTAACAGCCATACCGACAAGTTTAAACCTGACGCAAAGCTGACCCAGAATATATAAGGAATCAATAAATAACTTGCTACTTTACTTATTTTATAAAATTTATAAAAAGTTATAAATACAAAGACCAAAAGCAAAACTATAACAAAAAATCCGCCCATAAGAGATTTGAGTCCAAAAAATACCGGAGGCCATAAGGCATTTAAGAAAAGCTGTATACCAAATATTATTAAAGCGTGCTTTTTCCCGGAACAATTTTCCGTTTTTAAAACCATAAACAATGATATGCCCATTAATAAATATAAAATTATCCATACAGGTGCAAAAAGCCAATTTGGAGGACTAAACTCGGGTCTGTTCAGAGAATTATACCACGTTAAAGCTTTTTCTCCTGTCGCAAAACTGCCGATTATACCTGCACTTTGACAAATTAAGATTGATCCGGTTAATTTCAAAACACTTTTTTTATCCATTATTAAGACCTCCTTTAGATTATTTATTGAAACATATAATAATACGAAAACAACTTGCCAATAATGCGCAAATTTTTGTAAATGTGGTATCATTCTATTAAAAGAGCGTGTGGTAAAGAATTTTATTATGAATTTAGAAAATCAGGATATTAAGATAGTACTGGACATAGAAACAACAGGTCTGGATTATAAAAGAGAAAAAATAATCGAATTTGCTGCGGTAAAACTCGTAAACAATGTGATTACTGAAGAATTCGAAACACTGGTTAACCCAAAACAAGAAATCAGGTCATCAAGCATAAGCATTCACCATATAACACCGGAAATGGTGGAAGATGCACCGACAATTGAAGAAGTAATGCCTAAAATACTGGATTTTATTCAGGATTATCCTATTGTCGGACATAATGTAATATTTGATTACAGTTTCATAAACAGAGCATGCGAAGACCTTTACGGAAATACCGTAAAAAACCACAGAATTGACACTTATCAAATGTACAAAGAAGTTTTTCCAGATGACCCGTCGCATGGTCTTGAATCATTAATGAACAGATTTAATATTGATTTCCCTCTAAGACACAGAGCGATGGCAGACGCAAAAGGATTAGCTTATGTTTATCCTCATTTAAAGATTTTTTATGACAAAAAAAGAAACTGGCAGTTATCGCAATTAAACAATATTGAATATCTTATGGAAAGATATCTGAGGGTTCAACATACTATTCAAATGCTTCAGGCAGAAATGGCCGATATTAAATCCATCTTTAAGGTTCATTTTGAAGAAAACGGCAAAGAAATCAGAGCTGTATCAGGCGAAACTCTTGTAAGTTATTCAAGACCTTCTTATAGCTACGATTCGGAAAAAATAAAAGATATCGTAGATGCTGCAGGACTTCATGAAAGATCATTTAAATTAAACAGCGGTTTTATAGAAAAACTTATAAACGATAACGGACTCGACCCTGAAATGCGTAAACAATTAATGTCATGCCGCACGCATATAAGTGAATCCAAATCCGTCTCCGTCCAAAAACCCGAAAAAACTTCCGTTAATTCAGTAGAAGTTTAAATTTGAATTGCTAATTTAATTTACACGTCATTGCGAGGAGAGGCTTTAGACTCGACGAAGCAATCCATTTTGTTTATTATAGATTGCTTCGCTGCGCTCGCAATGAAGATTTTGGCGATTTAGCTATTCGAGTATTTAAGTCAAAATTATCAGAAATAAATTTCCATTTCGCATTTTGCACAGTTAAATTTAAGCTCATATTCATGCTTATTTTCATCAATAAGATAAAGCGGCTCTGAATGATCTGACTGTAAATTAACTTTTGGGCAAATATTAAATTGATGCTTAAGGCAATATTTTGTTGTCATAACTTTTTTACCCGTCATGTCCAATCCTGATTCAGCAGCAGACTGAATTTCTTCAACACAATGCCTCTTATAAAACACTTCTGCGTGTTTATTCAAAACATTTCCGAAGTAATCAAGCTTTTTATCGGGATACGGAAAGTTATTTTTTTCTATTTTAATTTTTTGCTGCTGATGTAACTCACTTCTTTCTTCTTCCAGCTTATTTATGAGCTGCCTTCGTATTTCGTTAATTTCTTTTACAGGTATAAAATAAGCTTCTTTAAGATTTATTTCAATAGAATCAGCGTAAAAATCTGTTTCCCCTAATTTTAACAGTTGTTTTTCCAGTGTTTCTAAGGCTTTTTCTTTGTTTTGTGCTGTATCAAAATTATTTTTCAGGCTGATTTGAGCCTTTGCACCTTCTTCATCTATTGCTACAAAAATCAAATCCTCATTTTCTTGAGATAAATAAAGATTTACACCTATTTTTCTTTCTATTTTTGAATTTTTAAGAGTTTTCAAAAATTCATGATCAAGGTTTCTGTAAATAAAAGTGTTGGGCTGAATCTCTTTTATGTCATCGGGGAAAATTTTATTTTCAATAACTTTATTTATTATTGTTCCCTTAAGCTCAAGATTTTTGTCAAAAAAGCAAATCCCGTCGGCATTATTCAGTTTTATGTTTTTGGAAATAGTAAAATAATCTTTTCCTACAAAATCAATTTTTCCAATTTCTTCTCCCATTGATTTAGGTGTGTTTACAGAAGAAATTTTTCCAGATCTTTCATTAAGAAAATACTCTGAATACCCTCTGTTAAAAGTTTTATTCGGATTAGGCGAAAAGCTTATTATACTTTTTCCGATAGAACTTTTTACAAGAGAGTTTTTATCAAGAACAAGATCAAGATTTTGTCTGTAATAGCTGACTATGTTTTTAATATAACTTATATCTTTGAGCCTTCCTTCAATTTTGAGAGAAGAAATCCCTGCATTTATAAGATTTTCAAGATAAACAGAAAGGTTTAAGTCTTTTAAAGAGAGCAAATGCTTATCCTGTGAAATAATTTTATTTTTGGAATCAACTAAAGAATATTTTTTTCTGCACGGCTGTGCGCAATTTCCCCTGTTTGCACTTCTTCCGCCAATTGCGTAGCTCATCTGACATTGACCGCTGTAACAAACACAAAGCGCGCCATGAATAAAAAATTCAAGATCAACTCCTGTTTTTTTTCTGATTTTTTTAATTTGTTCCAAAGAAAGCTCTCTGGCTAAAATCACTCGTTGAAACCCGATTTTTTCAAGAAATTCTATTTTTTCAGGAGTTGTGTTATTTGCCTGAGTGCTTGCAAATAATGGAATAGGAGGCAAATCAAGCTCAAGCAAACCCATATCTTGAATTATTATTGCATCAGCTCCTATTTGGTAAAGTTTATGAATTAATTCATAAGCCTGTCGGATTTCGCTGTCTTTTAGGAGTGTATTAATTGTTATATAAACTTTTGCACGATATTTATGCGCAAAAACAATGAGATGTTCAATATCTTCAAGAGAATTACCTGCGGATATTCTTGCTCCGAATTTTTCAGCTGCGATATAAACAGCATCTGCCCCGCATTTTATGGCGGCAATTCCTGACTCAAGATTTTTTGCAGGTGCAAGAAGTTCTATTGGTTTCATGTTTATTTATCAACCTTTTTAATATTATATTTTATACAAATCGAGTTTATTTTCGATAAACAGGCAAAGCCTGGTTTTTTCCAAAAAACTCAGCTAATAAACTATACCTCTTTGGTTATATATTTTTCATTTTTCGATTAATTTTTATAAGCGGTATAAATATCTAATTAGGGCTTTAAAAGATTTATTAAGCTATTTATATTTTAAACATGAAAAAATCTGCATGTAACATAGAAAAATATAAAGAATTGAACAAAAGCTACAAAATAATTGCTTTTGACTGGGATGGAACAGCAGTTCATACCAGAAATGACGATGTTTCCGAACTTATAGAATCACTTGAAAAACTTCTGAATAACGGAGTGTATATAGTTGTTATAACAGGTACGAACTTTGAGAATATAGACAAGCAGTTTTCTTCGCACATAAAAGGACTTTGCAAAAAAAATCTGTTTATCTGCACTAATAGAGGCTCGGAAGTTTTTGGTTTTGATCAAAATTCTCAGCCTGTTATACTTTTTCGTCTTAATATAAATGCCGAAAAAAATAAACTGCTTGATAAAATTACTGAAAAAACAAAACATGATATTGAAACAAAATATAATATACAGCTGGAAATAATTTATGATCGATTAAATCGCAGAAAACTGGATCTTATTCCCGAATGGGAAAATCCTTTAAAATCAGAAATTGACAACTTAATAGTTGAAACTGAAAAGAAATTAAAAACCGTAGGCTTAAAAGAAGGAATAAAAGGCGCATTTAGCTTAATGGAAAATAATGCAAGACTTTTGGGACTCAAAAATGCACGAATAACAAGCGATGTTAAGCATATAGAATTAGGAGTGTCAGATAAAACAGATTCGATAAAATGGATTTTAGAAAATTTGGCAAATCCAAACAAGATTTCTGATAAAGATATTTTAATTATCGGTGACGAATTTGGTTCAATAGCCGGTTTTGAGGGAAGTGACTATAAAATGGTAATTAATAGTCGCAAAGACATTACATATTTTTCGGTAGGAAAAGAACCAAACGGTCTTCCCTCACTGATAAAGCACATAGGCGGCGGCCCTGAATGTTTTTTTAAAATTATAGAATATCAATCAAAAAGTGTTTAATTATTTTGTCAGTTTGTATTATAATTGTATTGTTCAATTGTGAACATAATCACGATTGAGGTATCTAAAAAATAATGTTGTTAAAATTTTTAGTGAATGGTGAAAAATATGTCGAATTGCACAAATTGTAACTGCAACAGCCAGAGCAGTAAAAATTTACCTGAAGACCTTAAAAAAATCTTTGAAAAATTTACAAAAAAAAGAGAAAATGTGATCCCTTTACTTCAGGATGTTCAGGAGAAATATGGCTATCTTAGCAAGGAAAACCTTATATTCATATCTGAATACCTAAATGTACCGACCAGTAATGTTTACGGCATAGCAACATTTTATAACCAGTTCAGATTAGTGCCGTTAGGGCTTCATATAATAAGAGTATGCAGAGGGACTGCCTGTCACGTAAAAGGCTCTGATAAAATTCTTGAAAAAATCGAGTCAGAATTAAATATTAAAGCCGGTGAAACTACTGAGGACGGACTTTTCTCTCTTGAGACTGTAGCATGTGTCGGAGCTTGCTCAATTGCACCTGTTATTACAATTGATGAAGAATTTTACGGCAGATTACAGCAAAAAGATGTTACTTCGTTAATTAATACATACAGAAAATCAAAATAACTGACGGTCAATTTTAATAAAATTTGAAAATTATCTGAGAGGATTTGAATAAAATGAGCAATAAAACTAAAATTTATGTTGGGATGGGGACTTGCGGACTTGCAGCAGGAGCCAAATCTGTTTTTGAAGCTATTTTAACCACAATTAAAAACTTAAATATTGAAGCTGAAATAATTCCCACAGGATGCGTCGGATATTGCAAAAGAGAAATCATTGTAGACATAGCAAAACCTGATTATCCTAAGTTATCATACGGAGATGTTACCTCAGCAGATGTTGAAGGTTTATTGAAATCTGTCCTTGTTGATAATATTAATAATCACAAATTAATTATCGGGAAATATCCTACAGAAAAAGCTATAGACAAAGATGATCTTAATGAAGTTCCTTCAATAAATGAATTACCGTTTTTCAAAAAACAAAGAAGACTAGTGTTAAAAAATTGCGGGCATATTAATCCCGAGTCATTGCAGGATTACCTTGATTTCGAAGGATATGAAGGATTAAAAAAAGCTTTTGCCGCAGGGCCTTTAGGAGTAATTGACGAAGTTAAAAAATCAGGTTTGAGGGGACGAGGCGGCGGCGGATTCCCTACAGGAATGAAATGGGAATTCGGAAACAAAAGCCACCCTAAAGATCCTGACAACCAGAAAAAATACATGATATGCAACGCTGATGAAGGAGATCCGGGCGCATTTATGGACAGAAGCGTTCTTGAAGGCGATCCGTTTGCCCTTCTGGAAGGTATGACTATAGCTGCTTACGCTATTGGAGCAAGTTACGGATATATTTATGTCAGGGCAGAATATCCTTTAGCGATTGAAAGACTTGAAAATGCCATAAAACTGGCTAAAGAAAATAATTTGCTTGGAGACAATATTCTTGGCAGCGGATATAACCTTGAAATAAAAATTAAAAAAGGCGCAGGCGCTTTTGTATGCGGTGAAGAAACAGCATTAATAGGTTCTATAGAAGGAAGAAGAGGGATGCCCAATCCTCGCCCTCCATTCCCTACAGAAAGCGGAGCTTTTGGCTGTCCTACAGTAATTAACAACGTGGAAACACTTGCAAATGTTCCCGGTGTTTTAAGACACGGCGGTGAATGGTTTGCAAGCGTCGGCACTGACTCTTCAAAAGGCACAAAGGTTTTTGCTTTAACAGGAAAAATCAATAATGCAGGACTTGTTGAAGTACCGATGGGAATTTCTCTCAGAGAAATAATTTACGAAATCGGCAACGGAATTATTGACAATAAAAATTACAAATCAGTACAAATAGGCGGTCCTTCAGGCGGTTGTATCCCTGAAGAGCATCTGGACATAAAAATCGATTATGAGTCATTGAAAACAGTAGGCGCAATGATGGGTTCAGGCGGTCTTGTAGTTATGGACGAAGGAACATGTATGGTTGACGTGGCAAAATATTTCGTGGAATTCTGCACAAAGGAATCCTGCGGAAAATGTACCCCTTGCCGCGAAGGCACTATGAGAATGTTTGAATTTTTGGAAAAAATTACTACCAAAGATATAGATAAACAGGAAAAAATAGACGCCATTAAACATTTACAACATCTTGCAGGTGTTATCAGGGATACCTCGCTTTGCGGATTGGGTCAAACTGCTCCAAACCCTGTACTTAGCACATTAAGATACTTCAAAAACGAATATGACGCGCATATTTATGATGAAAAATGTCCTTCAGGACACTGCAAAAGCCTTATTAATTATGAAATTAACGAAAGCAAGTGCATCGGATGCAGTATTTGTAAAACAAAATGCCCGACAGGCGCAATTGTGGGAGAAAGAAAATCTCCACATAAAATTCAAACCGCAGTCTGTATAAAATGTGATCAATGCGTACAGCTTTGTCCTGTCAAAGCAATAGCAGCGAAATAATAGAGGTAAATTTTAGTTATGGAAACATTAAACGTAAATATAGAACAAAAAGTTACTATAAATATTAACGGAGATGATATAAAAGTATCAAAAGGGACTACAATTCTTGATGCTGCTAATCAAGCAGGAATAAATATTCCGACATTATGTCATTTAAAAAAATGCACACCTACAGGTGCTTGCAGAATTTGTGTTGTAGAAATCGAAGGTGCGAGAAATCTCGTAGCATCCTGTACAAACCCTGTTGCAGAAGGAATGAAAATACAGACCCACTCTAACAGAGTAATCGATGCTCGAAAAACAATTATTGAATTAATGATTGCCAATCATCCGCAAGACTGCTTAAAATGCGACAGAAGCGGTTTCTGCTCGCTCCAAAATCTTTCCGAAGAATATGGGATTTCTGAAATACCTTATCAAGGAAGAAAAAGACATAATCCGATTGATTTATCATCACCTTCAATTGTAAGAGATGCCGATAAATGCATTCTTTGCGGAAAATGCGTAAAAGTTTGCGAACAAATTCAAACCGTAAATGCGATTGAATTCACAAAAAGAGGTTTTGAAAGCATTGTAGCTCCTTCTTTTAACTGCGCTCTCGGCGAATCCACCTGCATAAACTGCGGACAATGTATTATGGTTTGTCCAACAGGCGCTTTAACCGAAAAATGTGCAATCGAAGATGTTAGAGCCGCGCTAAAAGATCCTACAAAAGTTGTTATCGCCCAACCTGCTCCTGCTATAAGAGTTACTATCGGTGAAGCAATGGGAATGGAAGCAGGCGCAATTTCTACGGGAAAAATGGTAACAGCACTTAAAAAACTCGGATTTAATAAGGTTTTTGATACAGACTTTGCCGCAGATTTAACAATTATGGAAGAAGGAAGCGAACTTGTTCACAGAATAACAAATAACGGTGTTCTTCCAATGATGACCTCCTGTTCACCTGGGTGGATAAAGTTTATTGAACATTTTTATCCGTCATTAATTCCGAACCTGTCAACATGCAAATCTCCTCATCAGATGCTTGGAGCGGTAATTAAGAGTTATTGGGCTAAAAAAGCAGGAGTTGACCCAAAAGACATCTATGTTGTTTCAATAATGCCTTGTACTGCTAAAAAATTCGAAGCACAAAGACCGGAGCTTCAAAACGACAATTTAAGAGATGTTGATGCGGTTCTTACCACAAGAGAACTGGCAAAATTACTTAAAACAAGCGGCATTAACTTTAGCAAACTTGAAGAATCAGAATTTGACAACCCGCTTGGCTTAGCTTCAGGTGCAGGTGATATATTTGCAGCTTCAGGCGGCGTAATGGAAGCTGCTTTAAGATCAGCATACTTTCTAATTACCGGTGAAGAACTTGAAAATATTGACTTTACAGCAGTTAGAGGCTTAGATGGTGTTAAAGAAGCTACGATTAACATAAAAGGACTTGATGTTAAAATTGCTGTAGCCAGTTCATTAGGTCAGGCAAGAATATTAATGGACAAAATACAATCAGGCGAAGCTGATTATCACTTTATAGAAATTATGACCTGTGCAGGCGGATGTATTGCAGGCGGAGGTCAGCCGTTAAATACAGACATCGAAAGAATTAAAGCCAGATTACAAAGTGTGTACGCAATTGATGCAAAAAAAGAACTAAGGAAATCTCACAAAAATACAGATATTCAAAAACTTTACGAAGAATTTTTAGGAAAACCTCTTGGAGAGGCTTCCCATAAATTACTTCATACCCACTATAATCAAAGAGAAAAATTCTAAATTTCTTTCAAATTTAATAGGAAGGATATATAAAAAATAGACATTGTGGTGTTATTTGAGCAATTCCTCATAGTTTGGAATATCCATTAATATCCACTCAAAGAGCATCCTTACATCCCCAAAATCTATATCTCCGGCATCTTTCATTAAAACTGAATATGAAAGATCATAAATTTTTGGTGTTGCTTTAATGCCGAGTGAAATTGCTTTTTCTGTAGAAAATTGTCTGGTTTTTTCATCATAGACATCAGAATAATTTAATCCGAGACTCATACAATGCGGAGCATTATTTTTGTTGGGTTTATCAACGTCTTTATAAATTAATCCGTGAGATCTGCACAATAACGCTCTATATTTGTAGATTCCACAAGCACCATTAAGCAAAAGAGGACAACTGTACGCATACTCCATAAGATTAGGATTTGTTTTCATAAAGATTCTTCTTTCTTTAAGAATATTAATTGCTGCTTGATTGATTTTTTCTCTCTCTTCAGCGGTAAAATTTTCACTCAAACCGATTTTTATATATTCATATTCAAGTTTTGATACGGGATAATAAGACGATTTGCAACATATATCACAGCCTGCCTTGCACTTAAGAAATTCTTTCTGATCTTTGAAGTAGACATCGAGTTTTTCTTTTAAATTTTCAGTATAAGCTATATATTTTTCCAATGAGGAATTATCTGTCATTATTAAGTTTCCTGCAAAATTCATTAAAACATTTTAATTTCAGTTTTTAAATATTTACACGTGTTACAACACCGTGCAATTTTCTTGACGGAATGGAATAGAACTGTACAAAAGAAGGGGTTACTTTTTTTATTAATACAAAGAATTTCCATATTAAATTATCAGTCATAATTTCTTCCATACCATAAAATATAACTTTATCCTGAATTCCTGCATTATGAAGTATTTTTTCCAGATCAAGCAGTTCCATATAACCAGCCTGAATTTCAAAATTTTTCAAGCCTTCTGTTACTTCATCCTTAAAACAGCAATCGATTCCGAAAGGCTCATCCAGAATATTTATAGATACAAATATATTTTCCTGATAGATTATATTGTTTGAGCAGATTGTATTGTATATATATGGCGGAATTCGGTCTATATCTTTTATAAAAAATAAAGCAGCTCCGTTAATTTTGCATTCATTTTTATAGATTTCATTAAATTTAACAAGAAATTTATCAAGTGGCACAGGATGAAGTTTGCTATAGAGCTTTCTTTGTCCTCTTGTGTAAATTAAAATTGTCGCAAAAGGAATAAAAGCAATAATTACTGACCAATAGCCGCCATGCGGGATTTTAAACATATTTGCCGTAAGAAACATAATATCAACTATGGTAACAATTACTGCAAAAGAAAATTTTAAATAATTTTTCTTCAGGAAGAAAATCCAGGACATCATAATACCTGTAATAGACATTGTTCCTGTTACAGCCAGACCATAAGCCGCTGCTAAATTGCTTGATTCTTTGAATTGAAACATAATCATTACTACAAAAAATAAGAGAAACCAGTTAACTGTAGCTATATAAATCTGTGTTCTTAATTCTTGAGAAGTGTAATCAACTTTAAACATAGGCATTATTCTGGTGTTAATACCCTGATAAACTATTGAAAACATCGCACTAATAAGAGCTTGAGATGCAATAATCGTTGCAAGAATACTTAATACGAGAAAAGGCACATACAAAAAATGTGTTTGGTTGTATACCATGGCAAATAAAACATTTTTTGCCTCAGGGTTGTGGACAAGAAAAGCGCCCTGCCCTAAATAACATATTGCAAGCGCAAAAAATACTACTGACCACGCCTGTATAATAGGTTTTTTCCCAAGATGCCCCATATCCGCATAAAGGGCTTCTCCTCCCGTAGCACAAAGAATTACTTCAGACAGCACAAAGAATCCCATAAGACCCTGTGTAGTCAAAAATTTAACAGCATAATAGGGATTTACAGCTTTTAATATTTCAGGATAATGAGATACAGAAATTAATCCCGAAACAGTAAGCGCTAAAAACCATAAAACCATAATAGGTCCAAAGGCTCTTGTAACTTTTTCCGTACCTTTTTTTTGAAAACAAAATAAAGCTATTGCAATAATAGCAGCTATCGTAATAAGAATATTCTGGTTTATATCAGCAAATCCCGGAACAAGCCTCAAACCTTCCACAGCCGACAAAATACTGATTGCAGGAGTAATAACTCCATCGCCAATAAGTAAGGAAATCCCTATATATGTGAGCAGAGTGACAAAGCCTGCTTTTCTTACTGATTTTAACAGAGGCGTAAGTAGTTCTCTGAGTACTATGGTTCCGCCTTCACCTTTTTTGCCAAGGCTCATTGCAAGCCATGAATACTCTACAGTTACCAGTATTGTTAATGTCCAGAGAATTAAAGATATTATCCCTGTTATATTAAACACAGTCGGTTTTAATAACAGGAAAATAACTGTTACTGTATATATAGGACTTGTCCCAATATCGCCAAAAACAAGCCCAAAGGACTTTATCACCTTAGAAAGATCATGATTATTCATAAATTTTTTATCTGTCTCAATCAGCTATTATAACTTTATTATATTCATAAAAATAAATTAAAATCGGGTGTAAAAAGTAATTGAATGATGTAATATTATTCAAGAAGACGAGCTTTTACAAGTATTATTAATAATTGTTAATTTTCAAGGGAAATAAAAAAGTTGAATAGCAACGATATAGTGAAAAATATTGAAGAAATCATCGGAAGACTTCTACTGGAGAAAAAATTGACGATTTCTATAGCAGAATCATGCACAGGGGGGCTAGTTAGCTCGAGATTAACAGATATTTCAGGCAGTTCTGCATATATTAAGCTTAATTTGGTAACTTATTCCAACGAATCCAAAATAGAAATGCTCAAAGTTCCTGAAGAAATACTGACAACTTACGGAGCCGTAAGCGAACAAACTGCTGCTGCAATGGCAGAAGGAGCAAAAAAACTTTTTATAGCTGATATTGGTGTAGGAATAACCGGAATAGCAGGACCAACAGGTGCAACTCTTACAAAACCAATCGGTCTTGTTTATATAGGGATTTCAAACGGGGAAAAAACCGAAGTACTAAAAATCAATGCCAACCCTTTGTGGAAAAGACGTAAAATAAAATTTTTTGCCAGTGAAGAAGCTCTGGAATTTTTGAAATTGTTTATAGAAAAAAATTATTAAATCCTATCTTGTAAAAAGATATAAATTAAAGTCATAAGACCTGACCTGCAAGCTGTCCGCAAGCGGCTGCTATATCAGTACCTCTTTCCAGTCTCACGGTAACTTTTCTTTCAACTTTTTCAAGAACGTTTTTGAATTTATTTATTCTTTCCATAGAAGGTTTTTTGAACATATCACCACATACAGGGTTGTAGGGGATGAGATTTATATTGTATTTTAAGCCTTTTAACAGCTTGTTTACTTTTTCTGCATGTTCAACAGAATCATTAACTCCCTCTATCAAAGTATACTCAATAGTTACACGTCTTCCTGTTTTTTCTGCGTAATGTTTCATTGCTTTTATGACTTCATCAACCGGATATTTTTCTTCTATGGGCATCAACTTTTTTCTTAGCTCATGATCAGGTGCATGAAGTGATAAAGCAAGAATAAGCTGCCTGTTCATTTCTGTAAGCTGATATATTTTTGGAACTATTCCGCTGGTAGAAACAGTAATACGCCTCATTCCTATTTCAAGCTCGGAGTTAATTATGTTTATTGACTCAATAGTTTCATCATAGTTAAGAAGCGGTTCTCCCTGCCCCATATAAACCAGATTTGTCACAGTAAGCCCTGTATCTCTTTGAATTGTTAGAATCTGATCGACAATTTCTCTTGCTTTAAGATTTCTGATAAAACCTCTTTTTCCTGTTGCACAGAAAGTGCAACCGACTGCACATCCGACTTGTGTACTGACGCAAGCTGTTAAATTCGGACGTTTATCAAAACTCATTAAAACAGTTTCAACAACATTCCCGTCAGGATATTCAAGAAGGTATTTTATAGTCCTGTCTTTGCTTACCAGTTTTTGTTTTATTTTGATGTCAGAAATTATTGCAATATCTTGAAGTTTATTTCGAAAATCTTTTGACAAATTACTCATTTTTTCAAAATTATCAGCATTTTTTTTATAAAGCCAATATTGGAGCTGTCTTGCTCTAAAAGCCGGCTCATCGTTTTCAATTATAAATTTTTCAAGTTCTTTTAGAGACAGTCCTGATAAAACTTTTTTATTTTCCAAATTATTCATTAACAGTTTATTTTGATTCTTCTTCTATAATAATTCCCAGATTATTTTTTGCTTCGATATGATTCGGATTTATCTCAAGAGCTTTTTTATAGTTTGATTTAGCTTCTACATAACTTCCTTTTGCTTCACAAACCAGTGCCAGATGATAATAAGAGTCAGGATTATCCGGTTCAATTTCAATAGCTTTTTGCAGTTCTTCTTGTGCCTTATCGCTAAATCCTGCTGTCCCTAGAGCCACTCCGAGAGAATGCCTTGCCTTATAATCTTCAGGATAAAGTTTTACCGCATCATAATAATAATTAATTGCCGTATTATGTTCACCGATTTCTTCATAAATCTCACCTATATTCAGTAAGATTTTTATATCAGAATTAGATAATTCAAGAGCTTTATTAAAATGAGAAATTGCCACCTCATAATTTTTTACGGCATGATTTATTTTTCCAAGATTATAATAAATTTCCGGATTTTTAGGATTAAAATTTACAGCCTCAATATACTTATCAAGCGCCGTCTGATAGTCTCTTCTCTTAAAGACTTCCTGACCCAATTCACAAAGAAGGTCACTTATTTCATATTTGTATTTTTCTTCTTTTTCAGCAGTGCCGGCTTCTCTGATTAATTTTTTATAGGCACTAATTGCTTCATCATATTTTTTGAGATTTTTATAAGAAAGTGCTATTAGGAAAGAAGCTTTTTCAAAATCAGGATGCATCATTAATAATTGTCTGCACATTGAAATTACTTTATCATAATTAGCCGCTGCAAAATAAATGTTTGCAAGGTCATAACTCATTTCAGGTGTAACTTCATAACCTTTTTCTATTAAATCATTGTAAATTTTTGCTGCTTTATCGTAGTTTTGGAGTTTCATATAAATATTTGCCAGATCAAAATGGATATTTATTTCAGAATCATCAAGATCTATAATTTTTCTGTATATAAACGCTGCGTTTATATAGTCTCCAATTTTTAAATATATATGACCTATTCTTTTAAATAGATCAATATCTCGTCCATCTATCCTGGATATTTCTTCCAATTCAGAAATGGCTCTTTTAAATTCACCATTATTATAGAAAAGACTTGAAAGTTTTTTTCTTGCTTCAATATTAAAGTGATCTTTTGTTAATATTTTTCTTAATTCTTTTATTGCATTATCAACTTTTCCTGCTTTTGCCAGAGAATCCGCAAATTTGTATCTTACTTCCTGATTATCAGGAAACGCTGATAGGATTACTGAATAAAGTTCAATTGCTTTATTATTTTTTTCTTCATAATAATAACAATCAGCCAATTTTTCTAATGCATTTCTGTCTTTTGGATCATTTTTTACTATATGGTTAAAGTGCTTCTCAGCTTTGCTTATAAGATTTTTTTCTATTAAATAATCTCCAAGTACAGCTCTTATTGTCAAATCATCAGGACTTTTCTTTATGTAATCTTCAAGCAAAGATATTGCTTTGCTTAATTGCCCCATTTCATAATACATATTTGCCTTTTCAATGACTTTATCCTGGCTCAAATTGCCTTCCACATCATAAAGGCTTCCGTTCTTTTCAGATACAGGGACAATAAACTTATATAAAAGTGTAATAATTAAGCCAATTCCAAATATCCCAAATATTCCAAATATTATCATCTCATTCATAAGTTAAAACTGTTTCCTTAAAATATAATCATTTAACATAGCTGCTGGGAATCTCCATTTTAAACATATAATATATTTTATAAAATCAATAATATTATATTCCTATTTGATATTTTACATGATTTACATAAAACAATGAAGCAGATTATTTAAATAATAGATAGTTTAAATAAATGAAATTATAGTTAAATCCCCGTTTTTGGTTTAAAACGGGGATTTAACGAATTTATCTTCTACTTTTATAAGAAATGAGATGCTCTTCTTCATCATCAATAACGTGTTGAGGGCTTGTGTAGTCTATAGATTCTATTTTTGTTCTTGAAAGATGGTTTTGCGCATTTTTTACAACTGAATACATTTCGCTTAGATCTTTATCAAGCTTTAATAAAATAGACTCTGCATATCTGTCGGAACCATCTCTGATAGCCGCAGACTCAGCTAAAGCTTTAGCTCTTATTGCTTCAGATTCTTCCACTGATCTCTTTCTGAGTGCTTCAGCCTCGGAAATCACTTCTCCTCTTACTCTATCAGCTTCTGAATGAACAGCTTTCAAAAGTTCTGATTCACTAAGAATGCGTTCAGCTTTTTCTTTAGCTTCGATGAGGATATTTTCAGCTCTTCTTTGAGCTTCTGTTTGGATGTCTTCGCTTCTTTTGATTATGCTGTGAGCTTCTTGTATTTCGCTGGGGATACAGGCTCTGATTTTATCAAGTACATCAATAATTTTTTCATGATTTACAATCACAAATGGTGTAAAAGGAATTGGTATGCCTTTAAGAACCATCATTTCCAGTTTGTCTAATAATTTGTAAATACTTCCTATAGCCATAATTAGATCCTACCTTTTTTATTTGTTGTTTATCATCTTAAAATATTTGTTAACGGGTTCCGGTACGAATTGTGAAATATCTCCGCCTAATAAAGCAACTTCTTTTACTATGCTGGATGATACAAAGTTGTTTTCCACCTTTGGCACAAGAAAAATACTGTCAAGCTGCGGACCGAGATTTTGGTTTATTTGAGCCATCTGCATTTCGTACTCAAAGTCAGATACAGCTCTTAATCCTCTTATAAGTACATTTGCACCTTTACTTTTAGCATACTCTACTGTTAAACCTACAAAATTATCCACTTCAACATTTTTCAGGTGTGAAACGGAATTTTTTATAAGTTCTACTCTTGTTTCAACAGATAAGAAGGAATTTTTGTTTGGATTTCCCAGCACTGCAATTATTACTTTATTAAATATTTTGGAAGCTCTTTCAAGAACATCAAGATGCCCGTTTGTTATAGGATCAAAGCTTCCAGGATAAATTGCGACTGTCAAAATTTCCCACTTTCAGTATGTCTATAGTTATAATAATACAATAATATATTATAATATAATACAATCATTAAAAAATTAAAACTATATCTGAATTGTTTGCTAAAATTAATATAAAATAAATGATCGGTGATAAATGAAAAAGATTTTAATTTTTCTGACAGTGGCAGCATTTTTATTATCAGGGTGTTTGTTAAAAAACAATTCGAATGATGTTATCAAAATAACTTCTGAAAGTTCGGCAGCAAACAAATTTATAAAAATTAACAAAACTTTATCTTTATCAACAGGTATTGATTTGTTGGAGTCCGGTAATGTAGACGGAGCTATAAAGTTTTTTAATGAATACGAAGATTTTTTCTTGAAAAATCCAAAATTTTATCTCTATTTAGGGCAGGCTTATTTTAAAAAAGGCTTATATCTTAAAGCTTCAGGCGTTTTTGAAAAAGCTTTAACTCTTGATAACAGCAGGAATGATTTATTTTTAAACATTGCAGAATCTTATGAAAAGGCAAATATAAAAAATAAAGCCGCAGAAAATTATGTAAATTATGTTTTTAACAGTAATGATACTTCTAAAAATAATGAGATAAGAAACAAATTAAACAAATGGGCTGAGCCTTGTCTGGGAAACGATATTATCGGAAGATTTTCGCTCACTGACAGAGCCGATATTGTAAAAAATTCTGCTATTGGGATTATGCAAGCCTTTAATAGCGAGACTCCAATGATTTTTGCTTCTGTTGAGCTGATTAATACCCAAAAAACAGATAATATTGATGTTAAATGGAGTTTTATTGATAATAAAGGAGAAATTCTTCCTGTCAATTCAGCGAAATTTAATGAATCAGGGTCTAAAACAATTCTTCTCTCAATAAAAAGCCCCACCAAAGGCTGGCCTGAAGGTAATTATGAAATGCAAATTTTAGTAAACGGAATTAAAAATTCTTTGTTAAACTTTTACGTTTTTTAAAAACTGCAAAAAAAAAGTAAAGGGGGGACCTTTACTTTTAGAGATGAAAGAGGTATGTGAGGTATTGAGGAGATTAAAAATTTTACCTTATTACCCACCGATAACTACCGGCTATCACAGCCTCTTTCCTGAGGAGTAGTTTATTTGCTTAAATTTTATTTGAGATTTTTATGACCTAACGAATGTTGCCTAACATTCCATTTGGAGAAATAATATGAAGACCTGCTGTCTGACTGCCAAATTGTTGATTTATATGATTACCGCGTTTATGTTCATGATGATTTCCTGTTAAAGATAAAAAGTTTCTATTTCTATTTGAATCAACTCCGTGCATCAAATTTGAAAGAAGCATCGCATTATTTTGATTTAGTGAGGCAAATGGATTATTATTTTTACCTTCGGTTTTTAGCAGATCGATATTAGCACCAAACGGAGCCGGTATAGAGTCGGCAAAAGCAGCCTTTTGAAAGGACTTAATTCCGTTGACTCCGTTGTTATTTCCTTCAAAATTATCTACCAAAAAATTTGATTTGAATGATGGGATACCCCAAATCGAATCGATATTTGCTTGTTCTTTTTGTTCGTTTCCTTTTCCGTAATAAGATCCGCCGCTTGAGTTAAATGTTGAAAAAATTCTTGTAATCGTTGTCATAATCTGCCTCTCCTCTTTCTTTCCCCAATTTACCTTAAATCGTTTTTGCTAAAGTTCCCCCGAAATTAGCCTTTAGTCTTAGTTTTTTGATGTAAAAAATAAGAACTAAACTATAATTTAAGATAGTTAATGTTTAGTATTTGATGGTTTTTAATAAACTTTGTAACTCTTTCCGTTAATCCCTGATTAAAAAACTTTATACCTTTTTGATACCCTTTTTTATTCACCTCTCATATATATATAAAAACACCGAGCCTTCTAAAATTGCTATTTTTATAAAAACAATTTTAGATTTTTTTATTATTCAGGTGCAAAAGCAGCATCTGTAAGGATTTATTTTTTTATTAAGCAATGCTTTCAAGAGCAAAATTATTTCTGCTGTAGATTATTTCAATATTATCAAAGCTAAGTGTTTTAATAGAATCTTTAACTTCTTTATTTCCTACTATTATATATATTTTTTTATTATTCAAATCCAAAAAATGATATGTACCAATAATTGCGCTTACTTTGATACAATCAAGAAAATTAATTTCTGTAAGATCCAGAATAATATTTTTATCAGAACTCTCAGACATCAGCATCTTAATCTGGGTAATAAGACAATTAATATCTCTATTTCCTGATTTTACGGGCTTAACCAGAGATATGTTTTTTCTTAAATTAGTCAAACACAAATTCATAAATTTCTATACCGATCCTTAAAAAATTCTCAGAATACAGGCTATAGTTGTATAATCGGTATTCTGTTAAGAAACTTTAATATTTCTTAATTTTTTTTAACAATCTCATTTGTTTGATGTAGACAAATCTTAAATTTTAATCCCTGCGATATTTGCTTTTATGGCTGTTTCGGCAACTGCTTTTGCAACAGCAGGAGGAACTTTTAAATCCAGCGCATGCGGAATTATATATTCGGAGTTAAGCTCATGCTCCTGAATTAAATTTGCTATTGCGTGAGCTGCACTTATTTTCATTTCATCAGTAATTTTTTCCGCTCTGACATCCAGAACTCCTCTAAATATTCCCGGAAATGCCAGAGAATTATTCACCTGATTCTTGTAATCTGAACGCCCTGTTGCAACAATAAAAGCTCCCGCTTTAAGTGCTTCTTCTGGCATAATTTCGGGAATAGGGTTTGCAAGAGCGAAAACAACGGCTTTTTTTGCCATAGATTTTATCATTTCCTGATTAACAATATTTCCTGACGAAAGCCCGATAAAAAAGTCTGCATTTTTTATAACGTCTTTAAATAGCCCTTTTTCTTTGCAAGGATTAGTAATTTCAGCCATTTCCTGTTTGAAGAAGTTCATGCCTTCGGTTCTTCCATTATAGATAGCGCCTGTTCTGTCGCAAAGAATGAGATTTTTCACGCCATAGTTGAGCAAAAGCTTTGCAACTGCTGTTGCTCCTGCACCTGCTCCATTTACAACAACTTTAATTTCTTCAGCCTTTTTACCTACGAGCTTAAGAGAATTTATAAATCCTGCAAGCACAACAACCGCAGTCCCATGCTGGTCGTCATGAAATACCGGTATATTTAACTTCTCAATAAGAGCGTTTTCTATCTCGAAACATCTCGGGGCAGAAATATCTTCAAGGTTTATCCCACCCAAAATCGGACTTAATTTACTTATAATTTTGATTAATTCATCTGTATTTTGAGTTTTTAAACAAATTGGCATGGCGTCAACATCGCCAAGAGTTTTGAAAAGTACTGACTTTCCCTCCATAACCGGTAATGCAGCTTCTGCTCCTATATTCCCCAATCCAAGCACGGCAGAACCATCGCTTATAACAGCTACTAAATTTCCTTTTGGTGTTAATTGGTACGCTGCATCCGGATTTTTGCTTATTTCTTCAGAAATTCGTTTTGTTTCATCAGAAATATTTTCATTATTAAAGTTATTTTCAATTTTAATAACCCCTTTTGCTCTTTTATGAAGCTCAACAGATTTTTCCTCAAGCGAAAGTTTTTCTGTTTCAGCAGGGAGTTCGAAGTTTTCTGTAGTTTTTTCACCAATTAATGATCTTAAAAGCATGGCTGTTTTTTTATCATCTTCTAAATCATCGACAACAGGCAGATTGAATTTTTCGTTTTTTAGTAATTCCTTAATTTGAGCCGAATAATTTGCTGAAAGTCCTGTCAAAACAAATCCTGCAAAAGTTGGTGCAAGATTTATTATAATTTCAGCGATTTCACTAATTTCAGAACTTTCTAAAAGAAGGGGATGGGCATCAATGCCGGAAAATTTATTATAAAGAGCTGCTTTCATCACAATAGAGGGAATTTCAGAAAAAGAATCTATCTTTTCTTTCTGGAATTTGCTATCGGCAACTCCAATAACAGCTACAGAATTTGCTCTGTTAGTGAGTTCAAAAGATTTTTCAATGTTTTCTGCAATTTCCATGCTGACTCTGCCTACACCCGGAGTATACACAAGGCTTAGTGAATACGAGTCTTTTACAGCAATTTTAGGTACTATAGACCAGTATACCTGATAATTTTTTCTTAAGTTCAAGTTATTCATATAATTTGGTTTACCATTACTCTTTTCTCCACAGTATAACTAGTTTATCAAGATTTAATATCTTAAAAAAAATTAAATTATTGTCAGTTTAAGAACTAATAATATATTGAATAAATAAAATATATTTAAAATTGTAACGATTTTGTTACAATAATATATCTGACAAAAATAGCGATTTTTCCAGAAGGGTAAAAGTTTTTCCACAATAAATATATAAAAAATTATATTAAAAAATTATTAATGAAATAATTTTGATTTTACTTTATTTTGTAGATGGTTAATAATAGAACTGGTAAAAAATATTTTAACTTTAAGGAAAGAGAATCAAAATGTTCAAGCAAAACTTCGAAGACCAAGAATTACAATGTGTAGAATGTGGTCAAGGCTTTATCTTCAGTGGTGAAGATCAGGAATTTTATCAACAAAAAAGATATTCCACCCCAAAAAGATGTCCTGTATGTAGAGCAAACAGAAAAATGCAAGACACCAGAGGCGGCGGCGGAAGAAGCGGTGGCGGCGGCGGAAGAGGTCCAAGACCTCAATTCAAAGCTGTTTGTGCGGCGTGCGGTATAGAAACAACTGTTCCTTTTGAACCAAAAAGTGACAGACCTGTTTACTGTTCTGATTGTTACAGAAATAATTATTAAGGATAATATTTTGGCTAAAAATAATCAGAAAAAAGAAAAAGCTGAACGCAACAGAGCAAATGCAGAAAAATTCAAAAAAAGACCAAAAAATACCAGATTTGGAAATAGAAGACCTTCAACAAGTGAAAGCTAATAACCGAATTTTATATATTTAGGTATATTACTGAAGTTTTCAATAGTAAAAGACCTTGCAAAATATTTTGCAAGGTCTTTTAACATGTACGTTAATAAAGGTATAATATTATTAATAATTTCAAAACAAAAAAAGAATGTAAATTATGAACACTACGATTATTAACATTTTAGGTTTTATTGCTGCAATACTTACAACAAGCGGTTTTGTTCCGCAATTATTGCAGATTATAAAGACAAAATCTGTCAAAGATATCTCTTTTGAAATGTTTGCAATGTTTTTAGCAGGAGTTACCTGCTGGTTTATTTACGGTCTGTTGATAAAATCACCGCCGGTAATTGCTGCAAACCTTGCAAGTATGATTATGAATATAACTATACTTGTTTATAAGATTAAATACGACTAATATCTCTTGTTTTCTAAGTAAATGAGGCGATTAAACATATCTGTTTTATTAATCATATATGTATAATACTTAATAATTGAATAAAATTATTGAAAATTATGTGGAAATTTAATCATGACTATATTTTAATAGACATGATTAAATTTTTACATGATTTAAATTAAACTTAAATAATTTTATAACGTAATCTTTAATAAAGGATGCACCATACTTTGATTAAAAAGTTTTTAATAATATTATTGCTATTTTTTCTCGGATTTTCTTTTACAGGAAGTTCTTTTGCAAAAGAAAAACCAAAAAAAGCGGCTGCTGAAACAACGGCACAACCTTTAAAAGGAAATGCTGCCGTTAATATTAGCAGTGATTTTATGAATTATTATCAGGAAAAAGACGAGATTGTTGCAACCGGAAATGTAAAAATTCATATTGATGGGGAAGAAACAGTTCTTGAAGCTGATAAAGTCACTTATGACAGAGATAACGACTTAATTATCGCCGAAAAAAACGTTAAAATAATAAACAGAAAAAATGTAATTAATGGGGATTTTGCAAGGATTGACCTTACACAGGACTCTGTCCTTATTAATCACCCCAAGACCATCATAAGCCAGATACAAATTGATTCAAAAACAGCAAACATCTACCCCAAAAAAGGTGACGAAAGCAAAAAAGATACTGATGTTTACACAGGAAAAGCTACTTTTAGCGATAAAAGCCTGAGTTATGTTCTTTCCACTTCGGGAACAAAATACATAACCGACCCTTCTATTGTTTCAAAACCCATAAATAAAAATTCCGAATCAGGATTTAAAAATAAATACATTATTCATTCCAAAAAAGTTCTTGTTAAAAGAGACAAAGATGTAGATATAATAACCCTGTTGAATTCTACTGTAACCATTAATAAATACAAAATAGCTCAAATTCCATGCTTGACTCTGACATCAAACAAAGAAACAAATCAGGTTGAGACAAATTTCCCTGAATTAGGCAGAAAGCCAAACTTGGGCGGATATGGAGGTTGGGGGCCTTTATTTAATTTGCCAAACGGAAAAACTCTTAAGCTTGTTCCGATCATAGCACTTGATAGGGGTGCAGGAGCAGGGGTTTTGACAAGATTTACCTCCGATACAAACAGGACAGAACTGGCATACGCTTCATTAAAAAAGAAATTTGTTATAGAAGGTGAGCAGCAGCTTCCTTTTAGTCCTACAACAAAAATTCAGTACGGAAAAAATACTTATATAGAAAATGGCTTTTTTGGAAGACAATTACCTGATTTTATTATTGAAGCGGTTGATAACAGAAAACTGGTTTCTGCTAATAATTTTGATTTTGACTTAAGATCAAGCGCAGCATATATACAGGCTGATCATCGTTGGAGTACAGGCAGATATCAGGTACAGGGTAATCTATACAACAATGTTCCCCTATACAAGCTTGGAGAACATGCATCCATAGGAGCAAATTCCCAGTTTGATATAGCTGTCTACGGAACAGGCGATACTTATGGAGTACTAAGGGCAGGTCCTACAGTCACTGTGGAAAATGGTCCGCTATACGCATGGGTAACTTATTATCAGGGCGGCATTTACGGGAAGACACCATTATTAGCCGACAGATATTATTATGGAAAAAGCAATGTCACTTTAAAAACAAGATATAAACTTAACAAATATGCAACTATAGGCTATGAAACAAGTTTAAATCTGTCAAAAGATAACTGGGATAGCAAGCTTCTTGCAGAAAATCAATTATTTTGCTGGTTTGGCCCCGATGATATAAAAGTAAGAATAGGTTATGATACAAAAAGAAGTACATCAACTTTTGATCTTAACATGTTATTAGGATCAGACCGATCTAAACTTGAATTTGATAAATTGCACGTTACGGAAAATTAATTAATAAAAATTTATTAATCGACAAATTTAAAAATAATGAGAGAGGAATTATATAATTATGAGCTTACGAGACTGGTTTGAAAATAGAAGAAATAAACAGCTAAATGCAGACCTTGTTGAATCAAAGATATCGGGAGATGATTTATTAAAACTATGGGAAAAATGTTATAACTGCAATACAAGCCTTCCTCAAAAGGAATTGGAACAAAATATGCTGGTATGCCCCAAATGTGATTATCATTTCAGGATTGGAGCAAGAGACCGCATAGAGCAGTTATTGGATGAAGATACATTCAAAGAAATAAACAGTAACATGCTTCCTTCTGATCCTCTGGATTTTGTAGATACAATGCGTTATAAAACCAGACAGGTGGATGCAAAAAAGAAATCAAATCTTAATGAAGCTGTTGTTACCGGCATTGGGGAAATTTCCGATTGGGAAGTAGCACTTGCCGTTATGGATTTTGCCTATATGGGCGGAAGTATGGGAAGTGTTGTCGGAGAGAAAATTACACGGCTTATAGAAGAAGGCATAAAAAGAAATATTCCTATTATTGCCTTAACGTCTTCAGGTGGTGCGAGGATGCAGGAAAGCTGTCTTAGTCTTATGCAAATGGCTAAAACCAGCTGCGCTGTTGCAAGAGCCAATGAGCAAAAGGTTCTTTATATCACTGTACTGACAGAACCTACTTTTGGCGGTGTTACTGCCAGCTTTGGTACTCTTGGCGATATAATAATTGCAGAACAGGGCGCAAGAATAGGTTTTGCCGGAAGAAGAGTTATTGAACAGACCATAAGACAAAAACTTCCGCCTGATTTCCAGACAGCCGAATATCTGCTTAAATACGGACATGTGGATATGGTTTCTCACAGAAAAGAGCTAAAAGAAACATTGGAAAAATTATTAAAAATACACGCTCCTGTACGTGTCAAAGTCTAAACTTTATATCATCCTGCCCACTCGCAAATGATATCTCGTCTATAAAATTTGAGGAAAAAATAAAAAATGAATAAACAATTTACCCCTTTAGAATTTGAAAAATCAATATATCAAATAGAAGATAAAATAGAAGAACTTGAAACATTAAGTTCAGAAACAGGCATAAATCTTGATGACCAGATAAAAATACTTACAGCTCAGGCTCTTGAATTCAAAAAACAGCTTTATTCGAGTCTTACGCCTTCTCAAAAGCTTCAAATTGCAAGACATCCAAAAAGACCTACGTTTCTTGACTATGTTTCTTTAATAACAACAGACTGGGTTGAACTTCACGGAGACAGAGCAGGAACAGATGACAGAGCTATTATAGGAGGAGTTGCCCAGATAGAAGGCAAATCTGTTATGCTTATTGGTACACAAAAAGGCAGAACAACCAAAGAAAACATTGAATACAACTTTGGAATGCCTCAGCCGGAAGGATACCGCAAAGCATTAAGACTTTTTTATCACGCAGACAGATTTAATTTGCCTATCATAACCCTTATTGATACACCTGGGGCTTATCCCGGGATAAAAGCCGAACAAACAGGTCAGGGCACGGCTATTGCTGTTAACTTAAGAGAAATGGCTAAATTAGAAACTCCTATTATTTCGGTGATTTTAGGCGAAGGCTGCTCAGGCGGTGCGCTTGGTTTAGCAGTTTCAAACAGGGTTTATATGTTTGAACATTCTCTTTATACAGTAATTTCCCCTGAAGGTTGCGCTTCTATTCTCTGGAGAAGTGCTGATATGGCAAGCACGGCAGCAGAAAACCTTAAAATAACTGCAAATGATTTATTAAAAATGGAAATAATTGATGGAATTATTCAGGAGCCTCTTGGCGGAGCGCACTATGATTGGGATTTTACCGCCACAGAATTGAAAAATACTGTCCTTAAAAGTATTAACGAATTGAGTGCACTGTCAGGAAAAGAAACTAAAGCCGACAGGCATGAAAAATTCCGCAGAATGGGCGTATTTGTTGAATGAGTAAATCAATAGAACTGACTGTCAAAGTAAATCCTGCGTGGGTAGAATATGTTTCTGACGTTTTAATTGAAAAATTAGGATGTAGCGGTGTTGTAACAGACGAAAAATATTATGATGACGAAATTTTGACCAGAGAAAATACAGGCATAATCAAAGGTTATAAGACTTTTATTGAAAATATGCCTGTAAATCAGGATTTTATTCAAGATACATTACTTCAAGAAAGAACCAAACTTGTTTCTCTAGGAATTGAAGCACAAAATTTAGGCGAATGGACGGTTTCTCTGGCGGAAATTTCTGATGATGAATGGGCTCACAGCTGGAAACAATACTGGCATCCTCTAAAAATTTCCAAGAAAGTGGTAATTTGTCCAAGTTGGGAAGAATACAAAGCCAATAATGACGAAATAATTATAAACTTAGACCCCGGAAGTGCATTTGGAACAGGAACTCACCCGACAACAAGACTTTGCGTTCAGGCATTAGAGCAAACTATTAAAACGTCAAACCCATCAACAGACAGCCTGATAAAAATAGCTGATGTAGGCACAGGCTCGGGGATTCTTGCCATTGCAGGAATCAAACTCGGTGCTGATTTTGCTGTAGGGGTTGATAATGATGCTTCTGTAATTTATGTGGCAGAAGAAAACGCTAAAAAAAATGATTTAGCTGACAAATGCACATTTTATACAGGTGTAGCGACTGATATATCAGGCGAATACGAAATAGTCGTGGCAAATATACTTGCTCATGTCCTTATTGAAGCCATGCCGGAACTTGTTGCGCTTATGAAACAAAGCGGAAAATTAATTTTGAGCGGAATAATATTGGGAAAATCAAAAGATGTACAGGATTCCTGCATTCAAAACGGATTAAAAATTGTTGAAGTTTTGCAGGAAGATACCTGGGTTGCAATCATCGCAGAAAAATAAATATATTTTAAGAAAACAGCTTTTTAGGCTATCATATACCAAAGAGAAAATGAAGAGCTTAAAAATGCTTGATACAACAAAACAAAAAAGCATCTTATATATTTTAAGAAAATACGAACTCAATCCTGATCACTCCAATCAGGTTAAAAAACTTGCATTAACCCTTTTTGATAAAACACAAGGCGTTCTGCACGATTTCTTTGAAAGAGAAAGAGATTTGCTGGAGGCAGGTGCGGTTCTTCATGATATTGGCTATTATATTTCTGCAAAAGGTCACCATAAAAATTCAGCTAAAATAATAAAAGAAGAGAAACCGCAGGGTTTTTCTGATGAAGAAATAGAAATAATCGCAAATATAGCCCGTTATCACCGCGGAAAAAAACCAAAAGAAAGCCATGAAAATTATGCCGCTTTATCTGAACCCGCAAAAGCACTCACCCGAAAATTAAGTGCATTTGTCAGATTTGCAGATGCTCTTGATAACTCCCATCTTTCGCTGGTTACTGATTTAGATTGTATTTATGATCTTTTTTCTCAAAATCTTTTTGTTATGTTAAAACTTAATATGCCTGATTTTTCTCTTGAAATTGACAAAGCTGAAAGCAAAAAAGACCTTTTTGAAGAAGAATTTAAAGTTAAAATCAAGTTCAGGTTTGAATAAAAAATTTGACTCGAAATATATTTAATCGATTTTTAAAAAATTTTATTTTAAAATAAACTAATTCACTATTAATAAAGGGTATAGAGAGAAAATGACTTTAACTGCAGAAAATAAACTTATGACAGGCGAAGAATATATTAAAAGCCTTAGAAAAAGAAGACCTTTAAATGTATATTTTAACGGTGAAAAAATTAAAAATCCTGTTGACCACCCGATAATCAGACCTTCTATAAATTCTGTCGCTTTAACTTATGACCTTGCGCACGATCCTCAATATAAAGAAATTATGACTGCAAAATCCTGCATTACAGGAAGAACTATAAACCGTTTTTGCCATCTTCACCAGAGTACGGAAGATCTGATGAATAAAATAAGAATGCAAAGAATTCTCGGGCAAAAAACAGGAACATGCTTCCAGAGATGCGTCGGGATGGACTCTTTCAACGCTGTATTTGCCACAACGCATTTGATAGACCAAAAATACGGCACTGAATATCATAAAAGATTCATTAATTACATGAAAAAAGTCGAAGACAACGATTGGGTTGTTGACGGCTGTATGACAGACGTAAAAGGCGACAGAAGCAAACGCCCTTCCGAACAAAAAGACCCCGACATGTATGTAAGGATTGTCGAAAGAAGACCTGACGGAATCGTAATAAGAGGAGCAAAAGCCCATCAGACAGGTGCAATAAATTCTCATGACATGCTTATAATGCCTACAGTGGCAATGAGAGAAGATGATAAAGATTATGCTGTCTGCTGTTCTCTTCCTGCTGATGCGGAAGGTGTCATTTATGTTTACGGAAGACAATCATGTGATCTTAGAAAGCTTGATGAAAGCGAAGAAGGTCAAATTGATTCAGGAAATGCTTGTTATGGCGGACAAGAATGTCTGGTGATTTTAGATGATGTATTTGTCCCAAACGAAAATATTTATATGGACGGCGAGTATGATTTCAGCGGAGTGCTTGTCGAATATTTTGCAGGCTATCACAGACAAAGTTATGGCGGCTGCAAAGTCGGTGTCGGTGATGTATTAATTGGTGCTGCCTCTGTAATCGCTGAATATAACGGAGTTGAAAAAGTTTCTCATATAAAAGATAAAATTGTCGAAATGAATCATCTGAATGAAACTCTTTTTTCCTGCGGAATGGCATGTTCTGCCTGCGGTAAAAAAACTGAAGCAGGAAACTATTTAATAGACTTACTGCTTGCAAATGTATGCAAACAGAACGTAACAAGATTTCCTTATGAAATTGCGAGGCTTCTGCAAGATATAGCAGGCGGACTTATGGTGACTCTTCCTTCGGCTAAAGACTTAACAAATCCTGAAACTTCAAAATGGGTTGAAAAATACCTCGCAGGAGCCGAAGGTATTAATGTAAAAAACAAAATGAAACTTTTAAGACTCATAGAAAACCTCACTCTTGGAAGGGCGGCTGTCGGATACCTCACCGAATCAATGCATGGGGCAGGCTCTCCACAGGCGCAAAGAATTATGATAAGCCGTTTAGCAAATATGGAAGCCAAAAGAACTTTTGCTAAAAAGCTTGCCTGTATTGATGAGTAAGAAAGGTTTATAATGAGCTGGAAAAATTTATACGAAAGTAAAAAAGTAACTCTTGATGAGGCTATAAATACAATAAACTCCGGAGACAGGGTAGTAGTGGGTCATGCGGCAGGAGAACCGTTTCATTTTACCGAAAATCTTTCAAGTCAGAAAGACCGGTTAAAAGACGTTGAAATTGTCCACATGGTTGCACTAGGCAAATCAGAATATTGCAAAGACGGTATGGATTCTCACTTTAGGCACAATTCTCTTTTTGCTGGGCCGGGCTCGAGAAAAGCGATTTCTGAAAACAGGGCAGATTATACTCCTGTTTTTTTCTCCGAAATACCCCGACTGTTTCAGGAAAAAATTCTTCCTGTGGATGTTGCGCTCGTACAGCTTTCTCCTCCTGATGAAAACGGATATTTAAGCTACGGCGTTTCTGTTGATTACACAAAAGCTGCTGTTGAAAATGCAAAGACAGTAATAGCGGAAGTAAATAAACAAATGCCGTTTACTTACGGTTCAACGGTGCATATTTCCGAACTTGATTATATTGTAGAAACTGACAGGGAACTATTTGAATTACAGCCTCCTTCCATTACGGAAGTAGAAAAGAAAATCGGAAAAAATGTTGCTTCTTTAGTTCCTGATGGAGCTAATTTACAACTTGGAATAGGAGCAATTCCCGATGCGGTAATTAATTTTTTGACGGATAAAAAAGACCTGGGCATTCATACAGAAATGTTTTCTGATGGAGTACTTGAGTTATATAAAAAAGGAATAATTACTAACAAACTTAATAATCTTAATCCTGGCAAGTTTACAGCCTCTTTCCTTATGGGGACAAAAAGACTTTATGATTTTGTTCATAAAAATGATCTTATAAATATGCAGCCTGTTGATTACACAAATCATATTCTTGTTGCAGGCAGGGTAGATAAACTTATGTCAATAAACTCGGCCATTCAAGTTGATCTTTTCGGGCAAGTATGCGCAGATACCATAGGTTACAAGCAGTATTCCGCTGTTGGAGGACAAGTCGACTTTGTGAGAGCGGCAAGTATTTCTCCGGGGGGAAAATCAATAATCGCTATGCCTTCGACTACAAAAAACGATACAATTTCAAAAATCGTATTAAAACTTGATGAAGGTGCTTGTGTTACTACTTCACGAAATGATGTTCACTACGTAGTAACAGAATACGGAGTGGCAAACCTAAGAGGAAGAAACGTAGAAGAAAGAGCTAAATTGTTGATAAACATAGCTCATCCCGATTTTAGGGAGCAGCTCGCAAAAGAAGCCTGTAATGCAGGTTTAATTAGGAGTTCAGTTTTATGCTCCTGTACATAATGACTATAAATAAAGGTGAAACATGCAAAAAGTTTATATAATCTCTGCAAAAAGAACGGCAATAGGTTCGTTTTTAGGCTCTTTAGCAAATACTTCCGCTGTTGAATTAGGAACTGTCGTTACAAAAGCAGTTCTGGAAGATTCCGGGATTTCTCCCGAAAAAATTGATGAAGTAATTTTCGGAAATGTTCTTTCTGCCGGACTGGGTCAAAATGTTTCCAGACAAATAGCTTTAAAGTGCGCAATTCCTGAGAGCGTACCTTCCTTTACAATAAATAAAGTCTGCGGTTCGGGAATGAAAGCACTTCAACTTGCTTATCAGAGCATAGTTCTCTGCGAAGCTGATGCAATTATCGCAGGCGGAACTGAAAACATGACCCAATCACCGTTTATTTTAAAAGGTGCAAGAGAGGGTTTAAAGCTTGGCAATTCTAATTTAATTGATTCAATGATTAATGACGGTCTATGGTGTGCTGCTAATGATTATCATATGGGAATAACCGCCGAAAACATTGCTGAAAAATATAATATTTCAAGAGAAGAACAGGATAATTTTGCGGCAATAAGCCAAAAGAAAGCTGCTTTTGCTTCGGAAAAAGAATACGAAACAGAAATTGTACCTGTACAGATTAAAAAAGGCAAATCAACCGAAAATTTTAAAACTGACGAATACATAAAACCTGAAACCACAGCTGAGAAACTCTCAGGATTAAGAGCGGCATTTAAAACTGACGGAAGGGGAACAGTTACGGCAGGAAATTCTTCCGGAATAAATGACGGAGCAGCAGTTTTACTTCTTGCAGGCGAAAAATTTGTAAAAGAAAATAACCTAAAACCGCTTGCTGAAATTACCGGCTTTGCTTCTACAGGCGTTGATCCTTCAGTTATGGGCATTGGACCTGTCGAAGCAATAAAAAAGCTCCTGCTTAAAACAAATCAGAATATAAAAGATATTGAACTTTTCGAACTTAACGAAGCTTTTGCAGTTCAATCTTTAGCTGTTTTAAAAGATTTAAACATAAATCCTGATATTGTGAATGTAAACGGAGGAGCGGTCGCTCTAGGTCATCCCATAGGCGCGTCCGGAGCAAGAATAGTTGTAACCCTTCTACATGCTCTTAAAAAACGGGATTTACACACAGGCATAGCTTCTCTGTGCATAGGAGGAGGAATGGGTATTGCAATGAGTATAAAAACGGAGAACTAATAAAATGAAAATTAAAAATATTTCAGTAATAGGTGCTGGTATAATGGGTTCCGGCATAGCCACAGTAGCCCTTTTATCAGGATATAAAGTAAAGCTTACGGATATTTCCCTAGATTTTTTGAATAAAGCAAAATCTAAAATCGAAAAAAATCTTCTGAAAAGCGTAGAAAAAGAAGTTATAACTGATGAAACACGCATAGAAATTCTCCAGAACTTAGAACTGTCAACTGAATTTAGTGAAATTAAAGATTCCCAGCTTATTATTGAGGCTATTAGTGAAAATATCGAAATCAAGAAAAAACTTTTCTCTCAGCTCTGTGAATTTGCTTCAGAAGACGCAATAGTTGCCTCAAACACTTCGGCACTTAGGATTACAGACCTTGCAAATCTGTATAAAAAGCCTGAAAATGTCATAGGAATGCACTTTTTTAACCCCCCTGTCGTAATGAAGCTTGTAGAATTAATTAAAACAGAGCAAACATGCGAAAAAATATATAATATTTCAAAAGAATTTGTTATTTCCTTGAACAAAGAACCCGTTGAAGTTAAAGAATCCCCCGGTTTTATAGTAAACAGGGTTTTAATTCCTATGATAAACGAAGCCGCTCTGATTTTTGAAGAAGGTGTATCTTCCGCAGAAGACATTGACAAAGCAATGATGTTAGGGGCAAATCATCCTGTCGGACCACTTGCATTAGCTGATATGATAGGGATAGACGTTTGTCAGGCAATAATGGAAACCTTAAAGAATGATTTCAACTCGGAAAAATATCAACCTGCCCCTATTTTTAAAAAAATGACAGAACAGGGAAAACTTGGTAAAAAATCAGGCTCAGGCTTTTACGATTATACAAAATAAAATTTACTAAAAATATGGAGATTCAAATGACAGAAATATCACAGGAAACAAGAAAATTTTCTCTTGAAAAACAAGATAATATAGCGGTACTAACCATAAAAACCTCTGAAAAAATCAACCAATTCAGCATAGAAGCTTTAAACGAACTTTCTGCAATTCTTGATGAAATAAACAAAGATAAATCTATAAATGTTTTAATTTTTACAGGAAACGGGAAAGCTTTTGTTGCAGGTGCAGATATAAAACAAATGATAAATATGGGACAGTTTGAAGCAGAAGAGTTTTCCAAACTTGGTCAGTCGGTGTTTAATAAAGTTGATAGCCTGAAATGCATTACCATAGCTGCGATAAATGGAGTTGCAGTTGGTGGAGGATGCGAATTATCCTTAGCATGTGATTACAGAATTGCAGTTGAAGAAGCAAAATTAGGACAGCCGGAAATATCTATCGGTGCAATCCCCGGTTGGGGAGGTTGTTACAGATTGCCGCGCCTTGTCGGTTATAATAATGCAAGAGATATGATTTTGACGGGAAAACTTATTGATACGCAAGAAGCTCTAAAAATAGGTTTGATTGACAAAATCACAACTCAGGAAAATCTTTTAAATTCTGCTACTGAACTTGCAAAAGAATTGCTTCAAAAATCACCTTTGATTTTGGAATACGCAAAAGAAGCATTAAAAGCAGGAATTTCTCTTGATAAAGACTCTGCTGACAGAAAAGAACAAATTTTGTTCGGACTTTCTTTTGCAAGCGAAGACAGAAAAGAAGGTATGCAAGCTTTTATAGAGAAAAGAAAACCTGAATTCAAAGGAATTTAAAGGACACCACGCTTTTTTATCTTCCATAAATCTCATACGAAACAACTTCATCAAAGGATTTGCGAATTCTAACGGGTATTTCTTGAGTTTCAGCAGGATATCCCAGAAGCAGCAAAGTCATAATAGTTAAATCCTCCGGCAAATCAAGAGTTTTCTTTGTCAGTTCGTAAACTTCCGGTACTGAACCTGTCAAATCATTTCCTATTGCACCGATTATACAGCTTCCTACACCATGAGCCTTTGCTTCCAGAGTCATATAAGCTATAGCGTATGTCAATTCTTCAAGGGTTCTTGTCATAACTGCATCTTCACTAATCAAAGTCGGGTTAAAAATAGGATTATTCAGCAGGATTTCTATTCTTTCTTCAAGAAATCCTCGTTTTTGCATTGTTTCCCTGAAATTTTCTTTTTCCCACGCACTTTTATCTCCACAACAAACTACAACAACAGGCGCAAATTCAACATGTTTCTGCCCGTGAGCCAGTTGAGACAAAAGCAATTTATTTCTTGCATCTTTTACTGCTATAAAATGCCATGGCTGTGTATTTATCCAGGAAGGAGCAAGCCTTCCCGCTTCCAGAATTTCTTTCAGCACTTCATCGGAAATTTGTTTATCCGCAAAATTTCTTATCGAAAATCTTTCCTGTATTTCATTTAAGACCATTTTTTTCTCCTTAAAACAACACTCAAGACTAAGGCTGAATTGCATCTGTTTTTATAGGCAATATCTCGACCCCATAAGTAAAACCAATATTCTGCAATAGCTTATAAGCCTTAAAACCCAGTTCAGAAGTAGGTTGAGAGTTTACTACAGCAGAAAGATTGTCTACAGCTTCTCTTTTTTGTCCGTTATGAATAAAAATTTGAGCCTGCAAAAATAAAAGCTTATCACGCATAGTCGCAAATTTTATTGCGAGATCTCTTTCAATATTTGCCTGTACATCCGAGTTTTCTACTTTTTTCAGTGTTTTAAAAAGAGCTGTATGATACTCTGCTGCATCAGAAACCCATTGACTGACAGAATCAACCGTTTGCTTAGCCGCTGCATAATTATTTGATTTTATTAAGGCTTCGGCTTTTTTTATGGAATTTTCCGAATAAGTTGTACCAAGTGTGTTTTTTGCATCAGTTATAACGTTTGCAATAACTTTCTGATTAAGTTGTCCTGATTCCTGAGCGCAGGCAAAATTAATTATTAGTAAAGACAATAAACATATTAAAATTGTTTTTTTCATCGCATATCCAACCTTTTTGAGATATTAAAACAACATTACTTCTACAACGTCACCTTCGTACAAAGCAGTGCAGTCAGAAGGGATTTTTATAATTCCGTGCGATTTTACAAGCGTTGAAAGAAAAGATGACCTTCCTGTAAATGGATATGCGGAAATTTTACCGTTTCCAAGTTCTTTGAGCCTTACTCTTACATAATCTTCTTTATCTTCAGGAGATTTAATATTTTTTGTAAGAGTTGCTTGCATTGATGGAGTGTCTTTGGTTATTTGCCAAAAAGATCTCGGATCTCCCGAAATTTTCCTGAGAACAGGCTTCGCAAACACATGAAAGCTTGTAAGATTAGAGACAGGATGACCAGGCAACCCTATCACAGGCTTGCCATTAACTATCGCAAGCAAAACATGACCTCCGGGTTTCATTGCTACGCTGTGTGAAAGAATTTTTGCACCTTCGATACTTTGTATAGCTTTCAAAGTATAATCTTTTACACCTGTAGAGCAACCACCGGAAACAATTACCATATTAGAAACTTCCAGCGCTTTTAAAACAGCTTTCTTAACTTGTTTTAAATCATCTTTAACAATATTTGCTATTTTTCCAATGCCGCCTAATTGCTCTATAAATCCGGTTAAGACATAACTGTTTGAGGATATAATTTGTGTAGGATCAGGCTCAATATCAATAGAAACAAGTTCATTACCTGTCGGAATAATTGCTACTACAGGTTTTTTAAAAACTTTTATCTGCCTGTACCCCAGTCCGAGGATTCCGCCAATATCCTGAGGGCGTATTTTTCTTTGTTTAAGTATAAAAACATCGCCTGCTTTGGAATCTTCAGCTTTTTTTGCGACCTCAAAACCTGTTATTACACTTGCAAACACCTTTAATTTTTTCCCTGCGTGATTATTCCCTTTTGACGAGGGTTTATCTGTTTCTGTCAAAGTGTCTTCAGGCTTAATCACAGAGTCTGCATTTTCAGGCATTATTGCCCCTTTTGAAATTCTTACAGCTTCATTTTTTGAAACAACAAATGTGTTTGGACTTTCAACATTTGCCTCCCCGATAATCCTTAGAGTTACAGGATTATTAACCTCTGCTTCGGATATATCTTTTGAGTTAACGGCATATCCATCAATTAAAGCTTTGTCTGCACAAGGAATATCATATTTTACAAGAATATCTTCATATAATATTCTTGATAAAGAATTTTCAACATTTATAATTTCCGGTTCAATATTAAATTGTGAATATTCTTTTAAATAATTTTCTAAAGCCAACTCTACGGGTTGATCTAAAAACATTGATTCCAACATATAAGAACGCTCCAAATAATTTTTGTATACGTAAAAATTATTTTACATAATTTATTAAAAGTCTTGAATAACTTAATTTTAACAATTTTTACAATTACTTCTTATAATTATGATTATATTATATAAAAAAGGTTTATGGTAATTTAAATCAAACAGAGTATTAACTTTTAATTCAAATGAAAAGTATAATATAACTTACCTCTAAGTGTATCAAAAAAGAGCGGGTTTATGTTTGAATCAAAAACACATGAAGTTACGGTCGACATAGTCATCTTTACCATCAGAAAGAAAAAACTTGAAGTTCTTCTGATTCAAAGGGGCTTAGAACCGTATAAAGACAAATGGGCAATCCCGGGAGGTTTTGTCAGGTTGTCCGAAAACCTTGATGATGCGGCTAAACGTGTTCTTTATGAAAAAACTCACGTCAAAGACGTTTATCTTGAACAATTATACACTTTCGGTGATCCTTACCGTTATCCAAACGCAAGGGTTATAACAGTAAGTTATTTTGCACTCATAAGATCGGATGATTTAAAGCTTGAAGCAGAAGCAGGACTTAATATTCAACAAATCAACTGGCATTCTGTATATAGTTTGCCTGAACTTGCATTTGACCACAAAGATATTATTGATTATGCAATAAAAAGACTTAGAGAAAGACTGGAATACACACCTATAGCCTTCCAGCTGCTGTCCAAGAAATTTACTTTAACACAGCTTCAAAAAACTTATGAAGTTATCTTAAATACAGATCTTGATAAAAGAAATTTCAGAAAAAAAATGATTTCTCTTGAAATTCTAAATGAATACGAAGAATTTACTAAAGCTTCGTCCAAGCGCCCTGCAAGGCTTTATGGATTTAATGATGAAACAATTAAATCCCAGACAGGTTTTATCGTAAACAGTTAAATTCCAGAAACCAAACCGCACTACTTTAACAAGCCTTTAAATAATTTTAAATTAAAATTATTTGATTTTTATTCTTCTGTTTTGTTAATTAAAGGGGTTATGATTTTTTCTACCGGAATTATAAAGTAAAATGTTGAACCATGGCTCAACTTACTTGTTAAAAAAACATTTCCGCCCAGAATATCAGTCAATTTTTTTGTTATAGCCAGACCTAAACCCGTTCCGCCATACTTTCTTGTCATTATTTTACCTGATGGACTATATTCATCAAAAATTCCCTGCTGGTCTTCTTCTGAAATGCCTATGCCCGTGTCTGATATTGAAAACATAATATATGATTTTTCGGTAAAATAAGGAACTCTATGAATTCCCAAATTTTTGACTGTTTCCATGTCAGGGTGTTTCATTGATATTTGCACCTGACCGACATCAGTAAACTTGACTGCATTTGTGTAAAGATTTAACAGAATTTGCCTTAGCAGGCTTTCATCGGAATAAATATTTTTTCTTTCCAGTTCGCTAAAATCAATGTCAAAGTTGATATTTTTTTCCTTAATTAAATGTTCAATATCATTTTTAATAGATACAAGGAGTTCTGTAACATCAAAAACTTTATACTCCGTTTGAATTTGCTCAGCTTCTATTTTGGAGAGAATAATCATATTTTCTACCAAAGTAAGCAGGTTAATAGCGTTTTTGTTAATAATTGAAATATATTTTTCCTGCTTTTCGTCTATTTGTCCGCAAACTCCGTCAATCATCCCCTGCGAAAAACCAATAATAGAATGGATAGGCTTTTTTAGTTCATTTGAGTGCGCTGCGATAAAACCGTTTTTGTTTTGCGCTATTTTGGAAACTTTTTCATATTCTAAAAGAAGTTTTTCTATTACTTTCTGATTTTTAGTTATATCTTTTACGGAAATTATATTTTTTCCATTTTTATTGAACGGACTACAGGAAATTTCAACTATTATATCTTCACCGTTCCTGTTTTTTGCGGTTATAATCTGGCTCGTATTTTGATCAAGCGCATCATGAATTTTTTCAACACAATTATCAAACAGGATAGCTATATTTCTACCCGCAATTTCACTTTCAAGATAACCAAAAATCTTTTCAGCATTGCTATTCCAGCCTATAATATCATTGATTGCATTTATGATGATGATTGCATCAGGATAAACTTCTAAATCAACCGGATCTAAAAATTTTTTTATAATTTTTTTTATAACCATAAATACCTTCTAATGAAATTGCTAATTAACTCGAATTGCTTATTAAATTTACGCTTCGTTACGAAGAGAGGTTTTAAACTCAACCTGGCAATCCATTTTATTTTTTATAGATTGCTTCGCTATGCTCGCAATGACGATTTTGGCGATT
>JBAWVS010000019.1 GCA_037147175.1 bacterium | reverse complement strand
TACTTCTGTCATTTATTTTGCTCCTTTCGTTATTTAACGATTGTAACAAAGTGTTACGATTTCAATGCGAAACTGTCAAATAAAAATATTCAGAATAGTTCTTTATAACAGATAATTAATGGAATTTTATATTAATGTTAAACATTAAGTGCAATTATAGTCCAATAATTTTGCAAAAAAAACAAATCAACAGCGGTCTGGAAAATAAATCTGCTCAGCTAAATTATAATTGTGCAAATAATTATGAAAAAACTACCAAAATGCTTCAAATTTACAGAAAACCTTTGAATTTAAGCTTTAGTGGGGATGATTCTCAAATTAATAAAACTTTAAGTACAAAACTTGATGATGCTTTTTCAAAAAGAGATGCTTCTGAAGTTATACAGTATGTTAATAAATATCTGCCGACAATAAAAAATGATACTGAAATTTCAGCTCACTCCACAAAAGTTTTAACAAAGATAAATAATTTGAATAAAAATTTTCCTGTTTCTCTAATTCAAATTAACAACATAAACTCTTCATTAAACAACAGCATAAGCGTTGACAGACATGGACATATTCAAATAACTGAAAATGGAAAAAAGCTTTTTATAACAAAAGAAGAGCTTATAAAAAGCAATGTTATGGATAAAGAATCAGCGCATATTATTGGTAATGGAATAAGAGGTTTTGATCCCGCAAATCAGGATGATTGGGCTAAAACGCAAGTTGGCAGGGTATGGCCTCCTTCTGAAGATACAAGAAATAAAAATGGCGTTGCTACACCATTTATTGATAAAAGTAATAAAGCCGTTCTTTTTACCTCTCCTGATTCTGTAGGGAAGGCTTATGGCGTAAATCCAAGAGGAATGGCTGCAATAAACCATGATTCTTCTGTTATTATTGCTTATCAGCAGAATAACAATAATAGAGAAATTGATTTTTCCGCATGGTCTATAGCACCTTTTAAAATTCCCGATGGCAAAAAAGCTATTGTTATATTTCCTAACACTTTCAAAGAAGACACTTCAACGGTTAAAGACAATCCTAAATGGAAAATAAAAGATGATATTGTTTTATTAGATCCGTCTAAAAAAGGCAATACGGATTGCTTTATCGGTAAAAAAGCAAACTGGGCAGTATTTGCAGTTGAAGGTTCAGATAAAGCTTACTTAATGAGAAGTATATACAGCGGAAATGAATTTAATAACGACATATTTAAAGCATTTTGCCTTGGTGAAGAGAATGCAAAGTATCTTGAACTCGAATTTATGGCTCCAAGAGTAAAACAAAACGAAAAAAGCACAATTGCTTATAAAATTGAACCAATTTACTTAAAAGATTACGGTTTAGAAAAATTTTCTGCAAATGATCTTGAAAATGAAATCATAAAAATTTCTAAAAAAATCAAAATATAATATCGACATAATGCAAATTGCTGATTGATTTTTGTTATTATTTTATTATCTTAAATAGCTTTAAATTTATTCAAAATTTACTAATTTATAAAAATAAAGTATAAAAATATTTTTAATCATTTTTTTTTAATATATACTTATATAAACGAAAGAACTATAGAAATTAGAAAAGAAGTAAAGGAAATTTAGAAGAAAATGGTGGATTCAATTCAAAAGTATTCGCTTATGGTTGGCGACAGAGAAGTGGAATTTGAAACAGGTAAGCTTGCAAAATCAGCAGCAGCTTCTGTTACTGTAAAATGCGGAGACACTGTTATAATTGTGTCAACAGTATGTACAGACAAACCAAGACCGGGAATCGATTTTTTCCCGTTATTAGTTGATTACGAAGAAAAATTATATTGCATGGGTAAAATCCCGGGAAGCTTTACCAGAAAAGAAGGAAGAGCTACCGATAAACAAATATTAATCAGCAGGCTTATAGACAGGCCTATCAGACCTTTATTCCCTAAAGGCTACAGAAATGATGTGCAAATAGTTGCAGCAACACTCAGCTCTGATGAGCAAGTTCAGCCTGATACTCTTGTTGTACTAGGTTCTTCTCTTGCACTTACATTGGCGGAAAAAATACCTTTTGAAGGTCCTATCGGTGCTGTAAGAGTTGGTGAACTTGACGGGCAATTAATTATTAACCCTACTTTCCAACAGTCAGAAAAAAGTGACCTTGATATAGTTGTTGCAGGAACTGAAGATTCAGTGATTATGGTTGAAGCAGGATGTAACTTTGTGACTGAAGAAAAAATTCTTCAGGCTGTGGAGCTTGCTCAACAGGAAATCAAAAAACAGGTTCTTGCTCAAAAAGCTTTTGCAGCTCAATGCGGTGTGGTTAAACAAGCATTTGTTAATCCATTCGACACATCAGAACTAAAAGCTTTAGTGTCTGAATCTGCAAAAGACAAAGTTTATGAAGCTTACCACCAGTTTGACAGAGAAACAAGAAGAGCAATTCTTGACGCTGCAAAAGCAGAAATAAAAGAAAAAGTAAGCGCTCTTCCTGAAGATCATTCTATTAAAACACTTCTTGCAGAATCAGGACTTGATTTTGTAGGAGAAGAATTTAAATCTCTCGAAAAGAAAATAATGAGAGCAATGATTGTTGATGAACAAGTTAGAGCTGATGGCAGAAAAGTTAATGAAATCAGACCTATAAGTTCAGAAGTAGGACTTCTTCCTAGAACTCACGGAACAGGACTTTTTACAAGAGGACAAACACAGGTTCTTTCTATCGCTACACTTGCAGGACCGGGACTTGCTCAAAGCCTTGAAGGTATCGATCCTCAAAAAGATAAAAGATATATGCACAGTTATAATTTCCCCGGCTACTCTGTAGGTGAAGTAAAACCTCAAAGAGGAGCAGGAAGACGTGAAATCGGGCATGGCGCTCTTGCAGAAAGAGCTTTGCTCCCTGCATTACCTTCAAAAGAAGATTTCCCTTATGTAATAAGAGTTGTATCAGAAGTTCTTGAATCAAACGGTTCAACAAGTATGGCAAGCACATGCGGAAGTACTTTAGCACTTATGGATGCAGGAGTTCCGCTTAAAAATATCGTTGCAGGCGTTGCAATGGGGCTTGTTAAAGAAGGCGAAAAAGCTGTTGTTCTTACAGATATTCAAGGAATTGAAGATTTCCTCGGAGATATGGACTTTAAAGTCACAGGCGATAGAGCAGGTATTACAGCTCTTCAAATGGATATGAAAATTACAGGAATTGACTTTAATACCCTGAAAAAAGCTATTGATGATGCAAAAGAAGGAAGATTATTTATTCTCGATAAGATGCTGGAAGCAATTTCAGTTCCAAGAGAAGAACTATCCAAATGGTCACCAAGAATTGAAACTGTTAGAGTTGACCCTGATACCATAGGAGGTCTTATCGGTCCTGGCGGTAAAACAATAAAAGCAATTATTGAAGAAACAGGCGCTGATATAAATATTCAGGACGATGGAACAGTTACCATTACTTCTTCAGAAGCTGATATGATGCGTTTAACAATTTCCAGAGTTAAAGCACTTACCTTTAAAGTTCAAGAAGGTATGATAATAAAAGGTAGAATAGTCAGAATCCTTCCTATTGGTGCTTTTGTAGAAATGGCACCGGGAAAAGACGGACTGGTTCATATTTCAAAACTTGCTAACCAGAGAGTAAACAGAGTTGAAGATGTTGTAAATCTTGGAGATGAAGTTTACGTTAAAATTATCGGTGTTGATGATAGAGGCAGAGTAAATCTTTCTATCAAAGACGTAACCGAAGAAGAAAAAGAGCAGGCTATTTGTAATTAATTTAGCTGTTTGAAAATATTTACGAAAAGAGGAAAGATTTTATGCTTTCCTCTTTTTAAATATATAAAAAATTTTGTTTTCATATATAATTTTATTTAGCAATTATGATAAAGAAAGTTCGAAAAAAGTGAGTAATATAATAGTCAGAAAAATGGAAACTAAAGATATTGAGCAGATTATGGAAATTGAATCTGTTATCTTTGGTGAATATCACTGGACTCCTCAATCTTTTATAAGTGAAATCGAAAATGAATACGGAAATTATTTTACTGCTTTAGATAGAGATACGAACGAGATAATCGGTTATGCAGGATTTTGGCTTATTTTTGATGAAGCGCATATTACAACAATTGCGGTTAAGCCAAATCTTCAAAACAAAGGTTTAGGCGAGACACTGCTTCAACATATGATAGATGTCGGCTACGCAAAAAATGCAAAATGGTTTACACTTGAAGTAAGAGCAGGAAATATTCCGGCGCAAAATCTTTATTACAAATATGGTTTTAAGAGTCTTGGATTACGCAAAAAATACTATCAGGACAATGAAGAAGACGCTTTGATAATGTGGACAGAAAATATATGGGATACAAGCTTTACAGCCCTGTTAAAAGATTTAAAAGAAAAATTGAAATTGCGAAATAGCCTTACTAGAACATAATAAAATTACGACGGATTATGAATAATAGAATTATAAAAAATGTTAAAAATACCAAATTTCTGAGAAGATTTCCGAGATTAAATACGGGTTCTCTTGTTATTGTTGTGATTTGCACGTTTTTAATAATAATATCAACTTTTACACCAATTCCTCAATTAATACTCTCAATACCCCAGGAAGCGCTTATTAATCCGGCAGATTTTTTTGCTAAAGCAAATTCAATGGGAAAAATTACAAATGTTTTTTATTATATTCCTCAAATCCCAATAGTGCTTATGATTGCGGCTATTATGGGACCCAGACTCGGAATGCTGTCGGTAATTCTGTATATTTTGGCAGGATTGGTCGGATTTCCGATATTTGCAGGTGGTGGAGGCATAAATTATTACATGCAGCACGGTTTTGGGTATATTCTCGGATTTATTCCCGGTGTATACACTGTTGGAAACATTCTTTCAGGAAAACTAAAATCTTTTACGACCATAAGAGCCTCGATAGTTGGTGTAACCGCAGTGCATTTTATAGGCGTAATTTATTTAACAATTGTACTTTTTATAAAACATGAATCAATCTTTACAGTTTTCGGATGGATATGGCAGTTAAGCGGAATGCAGTTTTTTTATGATGTGATTTTTTCTGTGCTTGCAATAATTATGGGCAGATTTTTGAGAAAAGTTCTCTGGATTGCAATGGATTAACGAACAGGCAATTATAAAAGCATTATCCGACATCGCACATAGTATGGCAAAGTGCTATTGCAATAGCATCTACAGCATCATCAAGCTTTGGAAGCTTTTGACCGCTTAATAGAATTTCTACCATTTCTTTAACATCTTTTTTGTCTGCTCTTCCGTAGCCTGTTATAGTTTGCTTCACAACCAGCGGAGTGTATTCATAGATTGGGATGTTAAACATTTCTAAGGTCATAAGAATTACCCCTCTAGCCTGGGCAACAGGAATAATAGTTTTTGCATTTTTGAAATAAAACAGCTGCTCAACAGAAGCAATATTAGGCTTGTATGTTTTCAAAAGATGTGAGAGGTCATTATAAATTTCAAGCAGTCTTGTTGCGTTGCTCAGGGTCTTATCCGTTTGGATAGATCCACAGTTAACTAAAATATTTTTCGACTCGGCTTCGCAATCTAAAATGCTGTATCCGACTATAGCCATGCCGGGATCAATACCAATTATACGCATTAGAGCAGTTTAACCCCGAATTCTTTTAACATTTCTGTGAGCTTGAAAACTGAAATCCCGACAATATTTGAATAACAGCCATTTATTGATTTAACGAACATGCTTGCCAATCCTTGTATAGCGTATGCTCCTGCTTTATCCATCGGCTCGCCTGTTTCTATATAAGCGTTTATTTCTTCGTCAGAAAGTTCTTTAAAACTTACATTGCTGATAACAGAATCTTTCATAGTTTTTCCTGTTTCTGTATCAATAACGGCTATTGCAGAAATAACTTGATGAGTATTATTACTCAGCATTTTAAGCATATTAAAGGCATCTTTTTTATCTTTTGGCTTGCCCAGGATTTTATTATCAATTATTACGACAGTATCAGAGCCTATGATAATTGCAGGAATAGTGATTTTATTTGCGATATCGCCTGCTTTTTCAACTGCCAGATTTTCAATTAATTTTGTTGAAAACGGTTTATTTTCTACGTTTTCATCTATACAGGAAGGAATTATCTCAAACTCAAGCCCTATTAATTCGAGAAGTTCTTTTCTTCTTGGAGAGGCTGAAGCAAGAATGATTTTTTTATGCATAATATCTGTTCCATTTGGTATATTTACATTAATTCTATACCAAAACGAGTTTATTTTCGATAAAACAGATATAGTGCTATAAGATGTAATTATTAAATGAAATATTTTTTGCAAAAGCACTATATCTTTTAGGAGTGATGCTTTTCGAGAAAATCCGGCTTTGCCGGTTTTCGGGAAAACAAACTCGTTTCAGTATAATAGGTCAAAATATATGCAAAAAAAATACTGCGGTTAATTTTAGTTGCAGTATTTTTTTCGTGTAAATTTAATAAATCTTATGTAAGACTGGCAGCTTTGGCCATAATTCTACCGACTTGAAATTTTGTGTTGACCATTACAAGAGCTCTTTGTACTTCTGCAATGTCTTTCTGGATTTCCCAGTATCTTTCTTTGGAAATTGCCAGTCTGCTTACATCTTCTGAAATATTATTAACTTTTTCTGCAGAATATTTTTTTGCAAGCATTTGATCTATATAATCTTGTGGTCCGATAGCCATAATTTTGCTCCCGTAAAATAATTGTGAATTTAAAAGACCTCTTATATATTTAAAGTTTTTATAAACAAAATAATTGCCTTTTTGAAAGGCAATTATTAAGAGTTCTTAATATAAATAAAAATTATTGTCTTAAGTAGGAAGTAATGCTCGTTATTTTTTCGAAGTGCTGTTTTTTGTTGATAGTTAAAATATCTGCACATGATTTTGAAAGATTTATAACAGGTCCTGCAAATATTCCTAATAATACAGTCGCTAAAACGGTCACAACTAAAACACTTTGCAAAGATAAAGAAATTTTTATTTCATCTTTTTGTTTTGCAAATTTTCCGACAGGTCTTACATACATTGCCCTTATAACTTTTACATAATAAAAAACCGCAAAAACTGTATTAATTAAGGCAATTATTAATACAGGCATATATTTAAATCCGGCAAAGGCAATGGCTTTGAATAAATAAAACTTTGCGAAAAAACCTGCCGTAATCGGAATACCTGCTAAAGACAATAAACATACAGATAAGCAAAGCGCAAAATACCTGTTTTTGTGCGCAAGTCCGTTGTAATCGTCAATAGAATCCATTCCTGTCTGGCTTGCAAAAATTTCAACAGCAGCCCAGGTTCCAAAATTCATAAATAAATAGACGATTAAATAAAATATCATTCCTGCAATCCCTTCTGATGTAAGAACAGAAAGACCCAGCAGAATATATCCCGCCTGAGCAATTGAACTATATGCCATTAATCGTTTTATATTTTTTTGACCTATTGCCATTAAATTTCCGGTTGTCATTGTAATTGCGGCAATTACCGCAATTACGACAGTAAAAATTGAAATATCCGCATAAACAAGAGTCATAAATCTGATTATGGCTGCAAATCCTGCTATTTTAGAAACAACTGATAAGTAAGCCGCAACAGGAATAGGCGCACCCTGATAAACATCAGGAGTCCAGGTATGAAAGGGCACTGCGGAAAGTTTGTATCCAAACCCTGCTACAATAAAAATAAAACTTATAATTAATGCTGTACTGTGCTCATAATGTGATAAAAAATTAACTATATTTGTAATATTTGTTTGTCCCGTAATGCCGTAAAGAAATGAAAACCCATAAAGCATTATAGCTGTTGAAGCAGCTCCGATTACGAGATATTTTAATGCGGCTTCATTACTTAGTCTGTCAAGTTTAGTATATCCGCACAGGGCAAAGCTTGAAATACTTAATGTTTCAATCGCCACAAAAAACATAATAAGATCATTCGCACCTGTCAGAAGCATTGCTCCTAAAGTAGCAGTGAGAATTAAAGTATAAAATTCCCCGATACTATTGCCAAAATTGCAGACATATCTTTTTGATAATAAAATTGATAAAATTGCCCCCAGTAAAATAAGCACTCTGAACAAAATAGTAAAACTGTTTGAAACAAAAGTTCCTGAAAATGCAGTTATTTCTTGAGAATGAGGCAAAAATACAAACGAAATAATAGTGAATACAAGCCCTGATATAGCGGCAACAAAAACTAAATTTTGGTCATCATTCCTGAAACTAAAGGTCATAATCAGGCATATTATAATTAAAATAGCCAGCAGCATTTCAGGCAAGAGGGCATTTGCTATATCAAACAATAGATTCATTTTTATCTCCTAATTAATAGATTTTATAGATTAAATTAAATTCACAATATTATTGACTGTAGGAACGAAAATACTTGTTAATCCTGTTGGATAAAACCCGAATACTACGATTACAAGTATTAATGACAGCAGTATGACTACTTCATGAGGTGTAGCATCGTGGAATTTCTTCCATCTGGGGAGTAAGTTGCCATAGAAAACTTTTTTAAACATCCATAACAGGTAAGCAGCCGTTAAAATTATTCCGAAAATAGCTGCAGCAGTCAATACTTGTATAGAAACAGGAATATACCAGCCGAAAAAAGAAAGCCCGTTTATTGCATATGACGTAAAAGCTCCGTAAAAAGCCAGCGTTTCGGCAGCAAAACCAATTAATAAAGGTAAACCTAAACTCGCAAGAACTATCATTAAAGAGAAATACATAATTCTTGGAGCATTTTGCCCCAGCCCGCCCAACAAAGGAATTTCTCTTGTGTGCGTTCTCAGATAAATAATGCCGACTATCATAAACAAACCTGCACTTATTATGCCATGTGCCGCCATCTGAAAAACAGCTCCGGAAATTCCGGCAGTATTTAAAGCGCCCAGTCCGACTAAAACGATTCCCATGTGGCTGACACTGCTGTAGGCAATTAGTTTTTTGAGATCTGTTTGAACAAGCGCAATACAGGCTGTATAAATTATGTTTATGACTCCTAAAATAATAAGCAACGGTGCTAAAACCTTAACCGCCTGAGGTAAAATCTGCAAATTCATTCTTATCAATCCGTAACCGCCCATTTTTAGCAAAATCCCTGCTAGAAGCATACTTACAGGTGTAGGAGCATCAACATGCGCATCAGGAAGCCAAGTATGCAAAGGAACTATAGGGAGTTTTACTGCAAATGCAGCGAAAAATCCAAAAAAAGCTAGTATAGAGAAAATTAATGGGTAGCTGTAATCTTTTAATGACGTATAAATTCCTAAATCAAAAGTCAAAATGCCTGTCTGTGAATAGTGGTAATACACAATAGCAAGTATAGATGCAAGCATGAAAATACTTCCTGCAAAAGTATAAAGAATAAATTTCATTGCTGAATATTCTTTTCTGCCTGTTCCCCATATAGAAATCAGAAAATACATCGGAATCAGTTCTATTTCCCAGAATAAAAAGAATAAGAATAAGTCTTTTGCTGCAAAAACCCCTAAAATAGCAGTTTCCAATACAAATATCATTGAGTAATAAAGTTTGTGTCTTTTTGTTATGCTATATTTGCTTGCAATAAGTGAAATAAGAACCAAAAATGTGGTTAAAATAATAAGTGTAATAGATATTCCGTCAACACCAAATGCAAAATTTATTCCTAGAGGCGCAATCCAATCTTTTCCTCCGGGTAGTTTTAATATATTTTCGAACTGAAAACCTGTTTGTGACGGATTAAAAAATGTTATAAAAAACAGCGAATAAATAAACACAAGACCGCTCCAGCCTTTTGCGAACCTTCTTATTTTTACTTCATTTTGGGGAAACCACGGACCGAATATAATTATTGCCCCTATAACGGGCAGAAATATCAATAATATTAGAGATAAAAATTCCATTACTAACCTTTCTTTTGTCTAGATTATTACTCTTGATTTAGAGCCTTGTTTTCGTAACTTTAACCTTTCATCTGTGGCTTTAACTAAATTCGAAAATATAGCTAAGCCGGTTACAATAACCAGTAAATAGTGAATATGAACGTTAAAAACATCAATCCGCCAAAAAGTATTGTGGCGTAAGTTTGGACATTTCCATTTTGAAAAATTCTCAGTAACCAACCGCTAAAACGCACCCAGATAGCCACCAGATTGACTAATCCATCTACAATAAATTTGTCGAAAGCTGACAAAAATTCAGAAATAGGAAGTACAATATAATCAACAAATTTGTAATAGGAACGATCGATATACCAGAGGTTTGCGGAAAAATTGTAAACGGGTTTAATTTTTTGTATAAATTTATCCAGATTGATTTTGAACATATTTTTGTATTTATCGACGTACAAAATCATAGCAAGCCCAAACCCTGCCAGTGAAACTAATAAAGAAACAACAGGAATCAATAAACTTTCTCCGCGAGAAGCAGTTTCCGTTGCTGTGTTTATAAAAGCATCGAACGAAGGTAATCCGAACTTTCCACAAAGAATAAAACCTATTATAGCAGACGGAATTGCCAGAATAATTAACGGTAGAGTTATTGTTTTTGAGGCATTATGAGGATGTTCATGTCCTCTGTATTCCCCTTCAAATGTAAGAAAATAAGTTCTGAACATATAAAAAGCCGTCATTCCTGCAACTGAGATTGCAATTACAAGTAAAACAAGCTGGTTATGCTCTAGTAATCCTGAAAAAATTTCTTCTTTTGACCAGAATCCGCTCAGAAATATCCCCGAAATAGCCAAACAACCTATTAAATAAGTATAAGCAACAGCCGGCATATGTTTTCTTAAGCCGCCCATATATTTCATGTCCTGCTGGTCATTCAATCCATGTATTACTGCGCCTGAGCAGAGGAACAACATAGCCTTAAAATAAGCGTGTGTCATAAGATGGAACAGACCTGCAGAGTATGCACCGGCGCCCATAGCCATTACCATAAATCCAAGCTGGCTGCAAGTTGAATAAGCCAATGCCTTTTTTATATCCTGCTGCGTTATAGCTATAGTTGCAGTCATAAATGCAGTAATTGCACCTGTCCATGCAATGATTGTCATTGCATTAGGAGAAAGTTCGAAAATTGGATAAACTCTTGCGATAAGATAAACACCTGCTGCAACCATTGTAGCTGCGTGAATTAAAGCACTGATTGGTGTCGGGCCTTCCATTGCATCCGGAAGCCAAGTATGTAATGGAAATTGTGCGCTTTTTGCCACCGGTCCAAGAAAAATTAAAATTGCAATAACTGTATATAAAAAGGGATTTGTTGAGTCAAGAACATATTTTGCAGCTTCGGGCATAGAGGTAAAACTTAAAAATATATCACTACTGCTTGCCCACCAGCCGATTGAGAAAAATAAAAACATTAAAATGCCTATCAGCAAACCGCAATCACCGATTCTGTTCATGATAAAAGCTTTAGTTGCTGCACTCGCAGCAGACGGTCTTCTGAACCAGAAACCAATAAGCAGATAACTCGAAACTCCCACGAGTTCCCAGAAAATATAAGTTTGAAAAAGATTAGAACTTAAAACAAGTCCTAGCATCGAAAAATTAAACAGGTTGAGGTATGCAAAAAACCTGTGATAGCCTTCGTCTTTGTTCATATATTCATGAGAATATATCTGAATAAGCAAACTTACGCTTGTAACAACCATAAGCATCATTGCAGCAAGCCTGTCTACGATAATTCCTATTGATAAATTGATATTGCCAGCCTGGATCCAGTTAAAGTTCTGAACATAAGGTGCAGTGTGATTAAAAGTCCAGACTAATATAAAACTTGAGCAAACAAGACCGGCAAAAGTGCTTGCTGTCGTCAGCCATAACGTGAATTTTTTATTTTCATAAACAAATAAATTTTGACCAAATATAATAATCAAGAAAACCCACAAGGGCAATAACGCTATTAAACCGGCATTTTCTACAAAAAACTGCATTATATTCAAACACTCCTAAATTATTTTTATCCTTTTAATTCGTTCATTTCTTCTGTATCAACTGTAGGTTTGTTCCTGTAAAGCGATAGAAGAATGGCAAGCCCAAGAGCTGCTTCAGCTGCTGCAATAGCCATTATAAATATAGCAAATACCTGTCCCTGTAAATTATTAATGTCGCTATAATTTGCAAAAGCAACAAAATTAATATTTACCGCACAAAGTAAAATTTCAATTGACATAAGTACTCTGATTATATTTCGCGAAATAATAAGTCCCACTATACCGATACAAAATAAAACAGCCCCCAAAATCAAGTAATGAGTAAGTCCTACGTTGAAAAGGTTTAAAATAATGTCTATTCTCATATTAATCTTCCTCTATCAGGTTTGTTGTAGGGTTAACAAGATTATCCCTGTCTTTTTTTGCCAGAACTACTGCCCCTATAATTGCTGCCAGCAGTAATAATGACAATATTTCAAACGGCAAAACATATTTTGTAAAGAGAGCTTTGCCTATAATTCCGGTTGTTCCTTCGTTCTGCAAAGTATCAATAGTTTCTATAGAAGGTAATGTTGCCGAAAATATATTGCTTTCTCTCGCTAAAGACTTGAATCCGTCAGTTATTGCAAACAAAATAGTAACAAAAAATGCTCCCGAAGTGGCAAAAGCAAACAATGTTCTTGGCGCAAAAGCTATCCAGAGTTTTTTTTCTGAAATCCTTCCGGTGAGCATAATTGCAAAAATCATAACTATTGTTATGCCTACTGCATAAATAATTATTTGCGATATAGCAACAAAATCAGCGTTTAATAACACAAAAATTCCTGCCACTGAAATAAAAGCCAGAATCATTGCTACTGCAGAGTACACAATTCTCGGCAAAAATACAACTCCCAGAGCTGCAATTACCAGCACAAATGCAATAACATAGAAAAATAAATTATAAATTATGTCCATAATACATTAAAACCTCAACACACCTTGTTTATTAATTAAACATCCCGTTCTTTTTTATCTCTCCATTTTGCAGATTCTTCAGGAGAAAGCTTTAATTTATCTTTATCAAAAACCAGAGATTCTCTGGAATAATCAGCAAGTTCAAATTCATCAGTCATAATAAGCGCATCCTTAGGACAGGCTTGCGTACAGTTTCCGCAGAATATGCATCTGCCCATATCAATGGTAAATTTATTAATTATATTCTTGTTATTTTCGTCTTTTGCAGATTCAATCTGTATTAAATCGCCGCATGGACAAACTTTTGTACACGACATGCATCCAATACAACTTAGATTTCCATCTTGGTTAGTAGTAAGCGCCAGCCTTCCTCTTGTTCTTGAAGAAAGCACAGGTTTTTTTTCTGGATATTCTAGGGTTATAGCAGGTCTAAAAGCATGCTTAAGGATGGTAAACATGCCTCTTGCTATTTCAATTATTCCATTTACTGTTTTGTTAAATATAATTTTCATAATTTTATCCGTTTATTAAAGTTACGACGTATTTGAATACGGCTACAATCGTTAAATTGAGCAAAGAAAGAGGTAAAAGAAATTTCCATGCAAAAGACATCAACTGGTCAGCTCTTAATCTCGGCAAAGTGCCTCTAATCCATATAATAATAAATATTACAAAATATGTTTTTGCTATAATCCAGAACCCTTGCTCTATATGGACAAAAAGATCAAGAATATTCCGGTTATGTATTATATTCTGGAATAAAGTTATTGATAAATAATCATTAAAAGGCGATAAATACCCGCCTAAGAATAGTGTAACTATTAAAACACTCATTATAAACATAGCGGCATATTCTGCAAGAAAGAACAGCGCAAACTTCATGCCTGAGTATTCGGTATTATATCCGCTTACCAACTCGCTTTCAGCTTCCGGTAAGTCAAAAGGAATCCTGTTTACTTCAGCAATTGAGCATATAAAGAAAACTATAAAGCCGATAAAAGAAGGTATTATGTTCCAGCTAAAGACGTTCCAGTTAAGGAATGTTTGGTCGGAAGCACCTCCGGATTGTGCTGCCACTATATCAGAAAGGTTTAGTGTTCCTGCAAGTACTGCAATGCTCAATACAGCAATTATAAGAGGTATTTCATAGCTAATTGCCTGAGCCGCAGAGCGCATTGCTCCAAGCAATGAATATTTGTTATTGCTTGCCCATCCTGCCAGAACGATTCCCACAGTTGTTATTGATGAGAGTGCAAAAATCATAAATAACCCTGCTGCAAGGTTAATCGCAACAAACTTTTCTGTGAAAGGCATTAAACCGTATATAACCATTATCGGCGCGAATACAATCACAGGCGCAAGCGTAAAAAGGATTTTATTTGTATCTTTAGACATAATATCTTCTTTGCAAAGAAGTTTAATTGCGTCCGCTATCGTCTGAAAAAAGCCAAAAGGACCGACTCTATTGGGACCTTTTCTTACTGTGAGCCACGCAAGAACTTTTCTTTCCATTAAAACAAGGAATAATACCACTAAAATCAGCAAAACAGCTACACATATAAACGGAATAATCGGCCATGTGATTTCTGCAAAAAATGTCGGTATTCCGAGTTTATTAAAAATATTTATATACAAATCGTGCATTATAACTTTATTTCTCCCGTTTTGCTTATCTGTCAACTTCAGGAAGTACAACGTCAAGACTTCCAAAAATCGGCATTAAATCAGAGTAATTTTTGCCTTTTATCAGCTCAGGTAACACCTGTACAGAAGAAAACGAAGGAGTTCTCCATTTGACTCTTACAGGTTTATTTGTACCGTCGCTCACTACATAACAGGTTATGACTCCTCTTGGCGCTTCAATAGTGGAAATTGCTTCACCTGCAGGTGGTTTAAAAACAGCGGCATTTAGTTTTTTCGCTATAAGTTGTGTGTCGAAACCGCAATATTCGCAATTTTCGTCTTTACAGCCGCAGTTTACGCTTTTAACTTTTAATTTTTCTGGTGTACCACCGGGAATTTGTTTTATTGCCTGCTCTATAATTTTGATAGATTCTCTCATTTCGGCAATTCTTACTATATATCTGTCGTAACTATCACCATTTTCAGCAAGATGTGTTTGAAAATCGATTTCGTTGTAAACCGAATAAGTATTTATTTTTCTTAAATCCAAATCGATTGCCGATGCTCTGATATTTGCTCCTGTAATTGCGTAATCTGTTGCCATTTGCGGAGTTAAAATACCGACACCTTTTGTTCTTTCTAAAAATATAGGGTTTTTAGTGATAATTGCTTCGTATTCATCGAACATTTTAGGCATTATTTTGCATAAATCCAGAGCTTTATTCATCCAACCCTCGGGCAAATCCTTTTTTACTCCGCCAAATGTGTAAAAATTATACATCATTCTTTGTCCGGTCAGTTCTTCAAAAAGTTTAACTATGTCTTCACGCTCTCTAAACGCATAAAACATAGGAGTAGTCGCTCCTAAATCCAGCAAAAATGAAGCAACCCACATTAAATGCGAGGCAATTCTGTTAAATTCCATCGTGATTAGCCTGATATATTCGGCTCTTTTAGGAACCACAATCCCTGCAATAGATTCCACCGCATAACAGAAAGCTGCTGAACAAAAGAAACTCGATAAATAATCTATTCGGTCAACCATCGGTAAATACTGAAAATAATTTCTGCTCTCGGCAAGTTTTTCCATCCCTCTATGCAAATATCCGATTACGGGTTTTGTTTCTTTAATTATTTCGCCATTTAGCGACATAACTAACCTTAAAACGCCGTGAGTACTGGGATGTTGAGGCCCGACATTTATTATCATTTCTTTATTAAAAGTATTTTCTACTACCATTATCTTTCGTTCCAGTTCAATCTTTTATCTTTATTCACATAATCTTTTCTTAAAGGGTGTCCAATCCAGTCTTTTGGTAACAAAATTCTTTCTAAATTAGGATGATTATAGAAATTTATGCCTAATAAGTCATAAGTTTCTCTTTCGTGCCAATCAGCCGCCGAATATAATCCGCATAAGCTTTCTACACCCGGATTTTCTTTCTCAAGATTAACTTTTAAAAGAAGTTTTTTATGGAAAACTGTTGAATAAAAATTGTAAACAACTTCGAAACAATCAACTCTATCAAGCCCGCTTACAGAAAAAAGCATATTAAATTGTGTATTTACGTGCATTTTAAGGTATGTAACAAGCTCAATTAACTTATCTTTTGGTACTTCAATTATTTCAATGCCATCAGAGGTTTTATCAAGGTGTTTTACCTCGAATTTTTCGTCAATTGCTGTAATATTAGATGTTTCAGGCACGCTATTCTCCGTTAATTTTTATATTGCAACGTCAGCGCTTTGTGCTTCTTTGCAATTATAATCAGTGTCATAACCTATTTTTTGTACGCCCCAGTGAATTACTTCAAATTCGGAATTGGGAAGCAGAACTTCACAATTTTCATCTTCTGAAAGCGTCACTCTGGGCTTATGCGCGTCAAGATATTTTTTTCTATCCAGTATAGTTTCTGTTTTCATTTGTTTCTGAAGCTTTATTATTGCATCAAGAAGTGCTTCAGGTCTTGGAGGGCATCCCGGCAAATAAACATCAACAGGAACCAGTCTGTCTACCCCTCTAACTACAGAGTAAGAATCGTTCTCGTACATTCCGCCTGTAACTGCGCAAGCTCCCATTGCAATTACATATTTAGGCTCAGGCATTTGTTCGTAAAGACGGACTAAAGCAGGTGCCATTCTGTGAGTAACAGTACCGGCAGTTATCATTAGGTCAGCTTGACGTGGCGTTGCCCTAAAGACTTCCGAGCCGAATCTTGATATGTCAAAAGTTGCTGCACTTGCTGAAATCATTTCAATTCCGCAGCACGAAGTAGCAAATGTCAAAGGCCATAAAGAATTAGACCTTCCCCAGTTGTATATAAAATCGACTGCTGTTAAAATTATCTGCATTATTTATGTAAGTCCTTGATTAATTAAATTCCACTTATTGCCACTTTAAAGCGTCTTTTTTCCAGGCATAAACCAGTCCTACTACTAGTATTGCTATAAATATTAAAGCTTCTACCAGTGCAAACAGTCCTAATTTATTATAGCTCACCGCCCATGGAAAAAGAAAAACAGCTTCAATATCAAATATTAGAAATAATAAAGCGTAAAGATAATACTTTAAATCAAATTGAATTCTTGAATCCCCGAACGGTTTCATTCCGCATTCATAAGTTTTTTCTTTTTGCTTTCCCGGTGCTTTTGGCTGAACCAGAAATGACATAATCAAAGCTGCCGCGGCAAAAGCGAAAGAAAATAAAATAAAAGCAATTAACATCCCGTAACCCGATATGTACATATTCAATCTAAACCCTATTTCTCTATTACTAAAATTTATATCTTAAAGTTATTTTATAAACAATTATATCCAACAAAATGTTAAGTTTATCTTTTTAATTATTCAGACTGTTAATTTATTTTTTTGTTCAAAAAATTGTAAATTTATGTAAATTTTATAATCCTCAAACATCAACATTTTTCTTTACGAGTTTTATATAAATTGAATAAATAAATTAAGAAAGGAAAAGTAAAGGTGCTTAATTTAAATTCAGTTTTGAATAGACAAGTTCCACAAAAAAAATCTTTAAGTTTTGGTATTTCTCCGGAAAGACTAAAAGAATTAATGGACTCAAAAAATATATCTCTTCAAGTAGACCCGATAAAAGACACTAAATATTTATCAGGAACGCTTAAGTATAATGGTTGCGATGTTTTTATTAATAATAATACTTTAATTTCGCAGACTGCTAAAAGTGAGCCTGAAATTTTGTCAGGATTAGCAAAAAGTATACCAGAAGGCTCTACATTATCCGTATTTATTGCAAGAGCATAAACTTTAAAGCAGTAATATTAGGCAAAATCTTAAGATAGAGAAATTCTGAAATTTATAACAACCGTTTAATTTTGTAATATTCGGGTAAAAATTTCTTCAACTTCAGAAAGTTTGCTACATCGGACTAAATCAGCCCTGTAGGTTGCAGCATCTCTGATCCCGGTAACATAATGAGCAAAAAACTTTCGCATAAATTTAATCCCGTTAAGTTCATTTTTCATATGTTCAATCTCTTTATTGCAGTGAAGCAAAGCAATTTCAAGTTTTTCTTTTTGAGAGGGCTCAGGCTGTAATTCTCCCGTTGAAATATACTTTTCTATCCTTCCGATTAATCCCGGATCGCCCATAATTGCCCGACCGATAGCGATACCGTCACAACCCGAATGTTCGAGGCATTCTCTGGCTTTTTGAGGCGAATCTATATCTCCGTTTCCTATTACAGGAATTTTTACCGCCCGTTTAACTTTACCTATTTCTTCCCAATTAGCTTTACCGTTATACATCTGTGATTTTGTGCGGCCATGGACGATAATCCCGTCTGCTCCGCAATCCTCAACCATTTTAGCAAATTCTATATAGTTTTTAGAATTGCAATCCCAGCCTAATCTGCATTTTACTGTAACAGGAATACTCACGGACTTTTTAACTGCTTTAATAATTGAAGAAGCAAGAGGTAGGTCTGTCATAAGCTTTGCCCCATCGCCGTTTTTAACTATTTTAGGAGCAGGACAGCCCATATTTATATCAATAATTTGTGCAAAAGGCTCAAGCTTTTTTGCGCCTTCCGCCATTAATTCAGGTTTATGCCCTGACACCTGAAAAGACAAAGGATATTCAGTTTTGTCGTATAAAAGAATTTTCTGTTCTTTATTGAATTTAAGTGCTTCAGAGCTAAGCATTTCGCTCATTAAAAGGCAATCTTTGGAAAACATTCTTATCATTTGCCTTAGTACAGTATCTGTAATCCCTGCCATAGGCGCAGCAACAACTTTACTTTTAAGTTTAAGGCTACCAATTTTTAAAGAGTCTGTATTTATAAGTTTTTCTGTTTGCATATTTTTGTTAAATCTGTTTAATTCTGTCTCTGGCATATTTTACGTACTGGTCTGATTTATTAATGGATTTAATTATAAAAAAGCTGTACCATTTCTTAGCTTCAGGATAATTCCTGAGTGTATCATAATCAACAGCAATTGCGTAATAAGCATAAGAGAGATCAGGGCTGAATTTTATTGTTAATTTATAATCTGCAATAGCTAATTGATATTTTTTGAGGGCATCATAGACCATTCCTCTGTAATAATAAACATTTCCGTTGTTTGGGTCTTTCATTGAAAGAGTGTTAAATATCAATAAAGCTTCACTGTATTTGCCTTTATTGTATTCATTTATGCCTGTTTGCAGGGAACTATCCTTAATTGATTGATTAGAATCTTTTAATGCCTGCTTAATATCTTTATTTTCAGGATCTAAAACAAGCGCTTTCCTGTAAGCTTTGGAAGCTTCTTCGTTTTTTCCCTGCGCAGAATAAACAGTTCCTAAATAGTATAAAGCTGTTGAATTTTTACTGTCTATTTGCGTAGCTTTGATATATGCACCTGCGGCGTCATTTAGTTTTTTAGAAGCCTGATAAGCTGCTCCTAGATTTATATAAAGGTCAGCATCAGGTTCGCTTATCTGAATTATACTTAAATATTCTTTTATTGCTTCGTCATATTTTCCTTGATTATGCTTGTTAAGGGCATTTTGGTACCTTGATGTTACCGTTTGAGAATTGAGAGAAGAGAGCATTTCTTTTAATTTCTGGTTTTTTGGTGCGGATTTTAGCCCGTTTTGTAGTGAAGAAATAGCGTTATTAGTTTGATTTTTTTCTTTATACATAACGGCCATGTTTAAATAAGCATCAGCAAATTTTGGATCAAGTGCAATAGTTTTTTTGTAATATTCAAAAGCTTCATCTAATCTTTTCAAAGAATGCAAATGAAACCCGTATTTATATTGAGCAATCGCATCTGTAGGATTATTATCCGCAAAAGTTTTGAATATGGCTGATACATCCTGATTATCAGGAAACATTTTTACAGTATCAAAGAGTGCCTCTTTTGCGTTAGTATTTGAAGCATCTTTATTTAAGACAAACTGAAATTCCTTAATGGCATCATCAAGCTGCCCCATATCTCTTAAGGCAGTTCCTTTGTAATAATGAGCCCATAAATTATCGGGATTGACTTGAAGAATTGTATTATAAGCGTTGATGGCAGTAGTATAATCTTTTTTTGCCTGACACAAAGTTCCAATATTTAACCTTGTTGTTATATCGTTTGGATTTATTTCTTCAGCAAACTGGTATTCTTTTAAAGCTCCGTCAAAATCCCCTTTTTTTTGAAGCACAACTCCTAAATTCATGTGTGCTGAAGCGTCTTGGGGGTTGTCTTGAAGCTTTTTTACCCATAAATTTTCTAAATCTTGTAAAACTTCAGCTTGATCTTCTTTTTTTGTTGTTTTTAGGGCAATATTAAATTCTTTTACAGCGTTTTCGCTGTCGCCCGAATTATTTAAAGATTGTGCAAGTTTTAAATGAAGATCAGCATTATTCGTATTATATTCAATAGCTTTCCGGTAGTATTTTATGGCAGTTTTTTCATTTTGAAGAACAGATGATATATCAGCTATAGCTGTGTAAATAGGAAAATCAGTTTGATTTCCTTCTAACGATTCATAAAATTCGACTAAAGCCTCTTTGAATTTTCCCTGTCCTCTTAATTCTCTTGCTATTCTCAGCCTTGATGATTTTGTCGAGGCTACTTGGGCATCCTTGTAAATGTTATCAAGGTCAGCTTTGACCACAGCAAGGTTTTTAGCAGCCATATCAGAAGTCGGAACAAAATTGTCGTATTTTAAGAGATAAATAGCGTTTCTGTAGTCGCTGGCTGATTTGTCAAAGTCTTTTAATTGATTATAAAAATATGTTCCCCTATTTATATAAGTAACAGCAAGATTAATTCTTGTAGTTGTTCTGTCAGGAGCGAGGCTTAAAGCTTTTTCGAAAGAATCAATGGCTTTTGTGTATTGCTTGGAGTTAAGAAATTCCATGCCATTCTTATAATAAACATCACTTTCATCTGTATATTGCTGAAATGAGTTTATATCAGGGGTTGTTTGGAAATCCACATCAGGTATTTGAGCATAAGCAGTGCTATTTATAGATATAAATGCAAACAAAGTTGCTGTTAAGAATAATAAGTTTTTAATTTTTATATTTACATATCTACTCATAAATATCGAAAACCTCCTGAATTTAATAAATATATTAACATAAAGGTCTAAATATTAATGAATTTTGATATATAAAAAACAATAACAAGCTCGAAATATTCGCTCTCGTTATTGTTTTTTTTAAAAAATTATAGAAAATTAGTTGAAATAAATTATGATTTATTTTTTTGCTTTCATAGATGGGATTTTTGTATCTAATGCTGTTTTAACGTAAGACGCATATCCGCTTGCAAGCATTTTTTCTTCATCAGCAGTTGGACGGGAATTTAATGTCAATGAATCTATTGTGCTTGAGTTTGTTGGAATAGTTGCGCTATTAAAAATACTGTTAACTCCTGAATTACTGCTAGACCCTAATAAATTATTATAGTCTGCAGTTCCGAAAATATTAGCTGTATTCTGGGAGCTTAAAGCATTTTGATTTGACAAAAGTGACATCAGCAACTGAAGAATACCCGTGTTAAAATTTGTGTTAGCCTGTGTTGTACTGCCAAAAGAATCTATTGCGCCAATACTCATAAATCTCCTCCTCTATTATATATTTAGATAAAACCAAAATTAAACTAAATAAAAACCCCGCTAATATATATAAACCTTTTAAAAATATTAAATTTCAGCTTTTTAAATAATCTTAAACTTTATTTACAATTAGACTTGCATGAGACAAAAACAAAAAGCCTTCTAATCAAATTTAGAGGGCTTTTTGTTTGAATTATTTAAATTTTATTTATGCTAATGTTTTAAATGATCTTGTAATGCTGTCATCCATTGTTTTCTTTACTGAATCATACTCTGTATTAACCATTTTTTGTTGTGTTTGAAGTTGCAGCATTTTAGATTCAAGTTGTTTATCTACTGCTTGTAATTGTGCAGATTGACTTGAGTTTGTATCCTGTGATTGTGCAGCCTGCAAAGCTAGTACACTTCTTTGTTGTGAAATTGATTGCATTTGGAATTCTAAATCACTTTGACGAGCGGTAATCATTGTTAAACGTGCTTGACTTGCAGCAATACCCATAGTAGTACTCCTTTTATGTTATCTATTAATGCTAAAATCTTGTTTTATTAGTGTTTGTGTATGCTTTATATCTCTTATATATATAAAGAGTAGATACTCGCAAAAATTGCTAAATTTGACATAATTGACTTAATATTTTGTTACAATATGGCTAAAAGCTTTTAATACTTAAAAAATCTCTTTCGTTAAATTTATTTTATTTATTGGTTATATATCTTCAAATATATATTATGAAATTCGAATTGTTTTTTTGAAAAGATATAATAAAAAAATCTTTGAATTGAGAGTTTTTACGTTGTATCTTATTAGTAATAAAGCTGGTATAAAAAATTTTTTATACCTCAAAAGTAAGAATCAAATTAAAACTAAAAAGGTGAATTTAATTATGTCTATAACAATTGCAGGAAAAACGTTTAATTCCCGCCTGATGTTAGGAACAGGCAAGTTTAATGACTTTGAAGTAATGAAACAGGCTCATATTGCCAGTGGTGCAGAAATTATTACCGTTGCAATAAGAAGGGTTGATTCATGCGCACCGGGGCATGTAGGGATAATGAACTATATTGATACAAACAAATACTGGATACTCCCAAATACTGCAGGCTGTCAAACTGTAGATGAAGCTTTAAGAGTGGCAAGACTTTCAAAAGCAATGGGTATAAATAACTGGATAAAACTAGAAGTTATTCCTGATGCTAAATATCTTTTACCCGACCCTATTGCAACACTTGAAGCAGCGAAAAGACTTATTGAAGAAGATTTTGTTGTCCTCCCGTACATAAATGCCGATCCACTACTTGCAAAACATTTGGAAGATATTGGATGTGCAACAGTTATGCCGCTTGCTTCTCCTATAGGCACCGGTCAGGGGATAAAAACAGCAGAAAATATCAAAATAATCATTGAACAATCAAATATTCCTGTTGTCGTTGATGCAGGACTTGGAGTTCCGTCTGAAGCAGCGCAGGTTATGGAAATGGGTGCTGACTGTGTACTTGTAAATACTGCTATAGCACTTGCAGAAAATCCGGTTAAAATGGCGGAAGCGTTTAAGCTTGGTGTAGAAGCTGGAAGAATGGCTTATAACGCAGGTAGAATTCCAATAAAGGCATATGCGAGCGCATCTTCTCCTCTTGTAGGCATTGTTGGAAAATAATTTTTTAAAGTTTTGCAATGAATATATTGAAAGGTCAAAATAGTGACAAAGAAATACTTATTAGAAATTGGAACCGAAGAATTACCCTATAAATTTATTTCTTCAGCTTTAAATCAACTAAAAGAATCACTGACAAAAGTTCTTGAAGAAAATAAAATTGAATTCAAAGATATAATAACTTATGGAACACCAAGAAGATTATGTGTAATAGTCAACAGTATATCTGAGTCACAGCCTGATCTTACAACAGAAATTAAAGGTCCGCCTGCAAACATTGCTTTTGATGCAAGTGGAAATTTGACAAATGCAGCTCTTGGTTTTGCCAAAAAGCAGGGTATTAATCCGGATATACTTTCAAAAAAAGAAATTGCAGGCGTGGAATATTTATATGCTTCCATAAAACAGGATGGTAAGCCTACTGAAGAAGTTCTGAAAAATATTATTCCGGAAATTATCTTAAGTATTCAAGGCGGACGTTTTATGAGATGGGCTGACTTTGAAATAAAGTTCTCACGCCCAATCAGATGGATTGTTTCTATTCTTGATGATAAAGAAGTAAAAATTAAAATCGGCAATGCTGAGTCTTCTCAATATTCAAGAGGTCATAGATTTTCTGAAAATAAACAGGTAAAAATAGATAATCCTGATACTTATCTTGAAAATCTTTATAAAGCACAAGTTATAGCTGATCCTCAAAGAAGAAAACAGGAAATAGTTAATTTAATTAATAAAGCTGCTACCTCAAAAGGCGGCGTGCCGGAGATTCCCGCTGAACTCCTTGATGAAGTAACAAATCTTGTTGAGTGGCCAACGCCTGTAATTGGAAGTTTTGACGAGAAATATCTCGAGATTACAAATGATGTAATTGTATGCGTGCTTGCGCATCATCAAAGATATTTTCCTATTTATAATAAAGAAGGAAAATTGCTAAATTATTTCATAACCATAGCAAATCATGATGAGTCAAACCTTGATAATATCAGAAAAGGCAACGAAAAAGTGGTAAAACCAAGGCTGGATGATGCAATTTTCTTCTACAAAGAAGATACTAAAAAGACTTTAGTCCAAAGAGTGGACGATTTAAAAGGTGTGACTTTCCAAAAAGGACTCGGAAATCTTTTTGATAAAACACAGAGAATAAAGCAAATTTCAGGATTTATAGGATGTGATTTAAAACTTGAAGATGAAACGACTTTAAAAGCAATAAGAACAGCAGAATTGTGCAAAGCAGACTTAGTAACCACAATGGTTAGAGAATTTACAGAGCTGCAAGGGATTATTGGCGGTGATTATGCTAAATTAAACGGAGAAGACGAGCTTATCGCAAAAGGGATAAGAGAACATTATATGCCCATCTCTTCTGAAGGAGAACTTGCTAATACTATTACAGGGCAAGTAGTAGGCATAGCTGACAAAATTGATACAATCTGCGGAGTCTTTGCACTGGGGAAAGCACCAACAGGCTCGGCTGATCCACTTGGCTTAAGAAGAGCAGCACTTGGTATAATTAATACAATAATTGATAAAAAACTGGATATTAATTTATCATTGCTGGTAGAAAAAACTCTTTATGTCCAGCCTTTGGATATAGAAAATAAAGATAAATTTATTAATGATATAAAAGAATTTATTGTTCAAAGGCTAAAAAATCAGTTAACGGAAAAATATAAACATGATGTAGTAGAAGCTGCACTTTCTGCAAAGGATTCTCTGGAAAACCTCTCTGACTTGATCACAAGAGTTGAGACAGTAAACGAATTGTTAAAAAAAGATTCTTATAAAGCATTTCACGAATCAGCAAACAGAATAATCAGAATTATCAAAAATCAGAAGTTTGACCCAAAAGTAAAATCAGATTTATTTGTAATAGATGCAGAAAAAGAATTATGGGAATATGTTTCTAAAATTGATAACAGTAATGATTATAATCAACTGGTTAAAAATCTTGAAGACTGTATTCCAAAAATAGAAAACTTTTTTGATAAAGTGCTGGTAATGGACAATGACGAGCAAATTAAACAAAACAGGCTAAATCTTCTCGGGATTTTGAGAGATAAATTTTTAAATATTGCAGATTTTAGCAAAATAATTTTTTAATTTAATAAAATATGCGAGTTAAATTAATGAAAATTCTAAAAAAAACCTCTCAAAGAAATTATGGTCAATCTCTACAGGAATTTTTACTGGTTTCAGCACTAGTTGCGATTGTAATGGGAGTAGCATTGTTGAAATTGAATCCAAGTCTATTTGTAGGTTACTTTAAGGGTAGCGTTTCGGGAACTATTGACAGTAACGGGCAGTTATTAATGCAGCAAATGGGAGATTAATTATTTAATGAAATTCTCAATAATCACTGTTTGTAAAAACTCTGAAAAATCTATTGAAAACGCCATTCTTAGCGTTATTAACCAAACTTATAAAAATTTTGAATATATAATAATTGACGGTGTTTCTACTGATAATACTTTAAATATTGTCAATAAATACAGCGATAAAATTTCTACTATTATCAGTGAGCCTGATAATGGACTTTATGATGCAATGAACTCTGGAATTAAGCATGCGACAGGAGATTATTTGTTTTTTTTAAATTCTGACGATCAATTTTTGCATGAAAATATTCTGAAACTGGTTGCCGAAAATGCAGAAGATTCTCAAGCAGAAGTGATTTATGGAGATATAGCAGTACTAAATAAACAAACAGGAACTATTTGCATACAAAAACATAATAAGTTTAATAAAATTTACCTGATGAAAAACACGCCCTGTCAGCCGGGATGTTTTTATAAAAAGTCGGCTTTCTCTAAATACGGCAACTTTGACACAAATTATAAAATCGTAAGTGATCATGAATGGTTTTTGAGAGTTTTTCTGGAACATAAAATCGAGTCAAAATACCTCGGCTTTCCAATAAATATTTTTAATATCGGAGGTCTTTCTACAAATATTAATCAGCAAGAAAAGCTAACACTTGAACGTAATAACATGCTGGATAAATATTTTACTAAATTCCAAAGACTATCTTATGAATTTATTTCAAAAAAATGCAGAAGTTTAAGTGTAATGCCTGTTATAAGTAATTTATTGGATATATTTTTTCGCTTTAAAATTCGATAAATATATTTGTTAGTCTATTTTATTTCTAAATCCGCACTCTTTTGATACAGTTCTTCCTATGCCGTGAATTTTTCCTGTAATGCAACCTCTGCAATGAATAGGCGAATCGTTTATGCAAATTTTCCACGGATAAAGCTTGTATAAAGCTCTGTATTCCCCTTCGGTAACATTTGGCATAACAACGTTTGCACCGCTTTGAAGAGCAATAAGTCTTCCTTGAGGATTAAGTGTTTCCATTGCAGTAGTGGCCGGAATATTTATATCTGGGAGCAAAAGCCTTGTAATCGCCATAACTTTTAAAGCAAGTTCAAAATCGCCGCCTTTTTCGGAACTAAGAGGAGTGTCCTCATTAGGAATAAAAGGGCCAACTCCTATCATATCAGCGCCAAGTTCTTTAAAAAACAAAATATCATCAGCCAGTGATTCGATAGTTTGGTCGGGCAGACCTATTAAACACCCTGTTCCTGTTTCATATCCAAGTTTTTTTATGGTTTTAAGGCAATTAATTCTGTTTTCATGGCTCATTCCCGGGTGAAGTTTGTTATATAGCTCTTTATCAGTTGTTTCTATTCTTAAAAGAAATCTGTCTGCACCTGCATTTTTGAATAATTGATATTCTTCTTCTGTTTTTTCACCAATGCTAAGTGTTATAGCTACATCAAATTTTTTAATTTCAGAAATTATATAAATCATTTCCTCAAGAGAGTAGATATTGCCCTCTCCTGATTGCAATACAAAAGTTTTATAGCCGTAAGATGCAGCTTTTTGGGCAAAATCTATTATAATTTCCGGCTCAAGCTTGTATCTTTTGATATTTTTATTATCTCTTCTAAGCCCGCAGTAAAAGCAATTTTTAGAACAAATATTGGAAAATTCTATTAATCCCCTAAGATGAACTTCATTGCCGACATATTTTTCTCTAACTCTATCTGCAGCTTCGAAAAGCTCTTGGTTTATATCCTCATTTGCAAGAATACACACAATCTCATTTTTAGTGAGATTGTGTGTATTTTCTGCTTTGTAAATTATTTCTTTAAAGTTCATTTAATTTTTCTAATTTATTTATTTTTTTCTACTCTGATTGCGCTGTCAGGACAAATCATTTCGCAAGTTCCGCAAGCAATACATAAAGTCGGATCAGGCTGCACAGCAGGAGTCATGTAAATTCCAACTTCATTTGACCACTGTAAGCATTTTTCACCTTTTATGTTGATCGGGCATTTTACTATACATAATCCGCAACCTTTACATAAATCAGTGTATAAGTACCAAGTAGCTCTGCCTTTTCCGCAACCTTCTACTTTTATACCTTTATAAGCAGTTTCCACCATTTTAATTTTATCTCCTTGTTTATATAGGTTTCTGTTCTTTGATCAAATATTGCTTTTCACAATATTAATCATAAATAATTATAAAATTATTTTAAGTTTATTAAACAGCCGCTTTGGCTTGAATTAACGCCATTCCCATTTCAAGAGCTTTATGATTAAGTTCTCTTAATTCGGGTTTAGCAGTGAATTTTTTACCAAGTGCCTGTTCCATAGCTTGTTTTACGTATTGAAGATCAATAACATTTGTTGCTTTAATAACTGCACCAAGAATTATTATGTTGAAAACTCTTGAAGTAAGCTCATCATGAGCTAATTTGTTAGCACGAATATCAATGATTTCTTTTGCTTTCATTACAGGTTTTGTATTACAAATTGAACTGTCATATATAACAGTTGTATTCTCGTCTACATAAGTTGAGCAGCGTTCAATAGCCCTGTCAGATAACATAATTACAATGTCACCTTTTGAGAATCTTGGTTCGCCTATTTCTTCGTCAGCAATCTGGCAAAATGCAATACTTACTCCGCCTCTTTGCTCTACACCAAAGTTAGGAATATATAAAACATTTTTATCAGCAGCATATCCCGCTTCTACAAGTATTTTTGCAACACTCTGCACACCGTGTCCGCCTTCTCCAGCTAGTACTATTTTTGTTCTTGACATTACTTAACTCCTTCCAGTCCTTGAGGAACAACCAATTCACCTACTTTAAAGTAATCTTCCATTGTTTTAAGTCTTTCAAATGTTTGAACATTATTAGTTCTCCAGTTTAACGGACAGATTGAAAGAACTTCAACAAACGAGAAGCCTCTGCCTTCAGATACGTTGGTAAGAGCTTTTTTGAAGGTAGTTTTTAATGATCTTAGATTGCTGCAAGTTGCTCTTGCAACATAAGCTTTGTCTGTATCAACGATAGCAGCTACCATTTCAGCACCTTTTGCAGGTTTGCCGGTTGTTTCAGGGTCTCTTCCATAAGGAGTTGTTTCTGTAACTTGTCCCGGCAATGTGGTTGGAGCCATTTGCCCGCCTGTCATACCATAATTTGTGTTGTTCACAAGTATGGCAAACATTTTTTCGTTTCTAACAGCAGCGTTTACCAAATGCTGAGCACCGATAGCAAGACCACCGCCGTCTCCCATATAAGCAATTCCTACAATTTCAGGTCTTGCTCTTACTACACCGTAAATAACTGGTGTTGTTCTTCCGTGGTGTGTCTGAACTGTATCTACATCAAGAAAATTCCACGCTAATAAGCTGCATCCTATATCACAGCCAAAAACGGTTTTATCTTTTAATTCCATTTCATCTATGGCAAATGCTAAAGTCTTTAATATCATACCGTGACCGCAACCGGGGCAAAATTTGCTTGCTCCGACTTCTTCATTTTGCGCTTTCGGCAGTCTTGGAGGTAATGTTAATAATTCTGGCATATTTTATTTATTCTCCTATAATATTGTTTATTTATTGTCTTTTTTGTCATTCTGAAATTAATTCAGCACCTTTCCATTTGCGTATAAAGTAAAAACATTTTGAAAAGATTGCCAGTTCTGTGTTTAACACTTACTTGCAATGACAATTAATTGTTATATCTAGCAAACTAAGGTTTCTGACATAGATTCAACCTTGTTTACGAGATCATCCCCTGTTACACCGACGCCCATTTTATATAATGTGTCATAAGGTGTTGTGCAGCCGTAAATTTCTTTAAGAACCATTCTTGCAAGCTGACCGTTAGCTGATTCGGTAAAGAGAATTTTCTTCGCTCTGTCACAAGCTTTTCTTAATGCAGGTACAGCCAGAGGTCTAACTGTAATTGGTCTGAATAAACCTGCTTTAATTCCTCTTGCTCTTAAAATATCAATAGCTGTCATAGCACTTCTTGCTACGATTCCGTGTGCTATGATAAGAATATCGGCGTCTTCAGCTTTATATTCTTTAAATTCTGCAATTTCAGGAGCTATTTTGTTGAATTCTGCTTCGTAAGAATCAAGAACTTCCATAAGTTCTTCTTCAAGGTTGAAAGTATTTCTGATGTGTACAGATTTTCTGTCAACACCGATTTTGCCGTCGCCTCTTAATGTAGGAACAGCAGGAAGCATTTCGATTCCTCTGGAAGCCGGATCATAAGCCACTACAGGTTCTCTCATTTTGCCCTGATATCCGTCAGCTAAAATGAAAGTAGGAAATCTGTGTTTCCATGCTGTGTTGAAAGCTTTGATTGTATAGTCGTATAAATCCTGGTGACCCGCGGTTGAATAAACAATTCTGTGTCCTTCACCGTTGCCGCCAAAACATGTTAAAGTTGTTTCTTGTTGTGCATAAATAACTGTAGCTGTGCTAGGTCCACCTCTTTGCATAACTGCGCATACAAAAGGAATTCTCATCATTTCAGCCATTGACATAGCGTCTTGCATAATAACGTTTCCCGGACCTGCTGTTGCTGTAAAAGCTTTTTTACCGACTAAAATACCGCCTAACGTAGAAAAACCGGCTGAGATCTCATCTTCTGTCTGCAAAAAGCCGGCTTCTGTTTTAGGGAGTAATTTACACCAAGTGTGCATAATTTCGTTTTGAGGTGTAATCGGATAACCGTACATAAACTCTGCACCGGCTGCCACTGCCGCATAAGCAATGACTTCATTGCCCGTCATAAATAATTTTGTGTCTTCTGTAATAAGTTTTTTTACCATACTTATGTACCTTTCAGGTTAAAATTTGCTAAGGACTATGAAAGAGTTTAGTCTTGCGAACTTAGAATTCTGTATTTCAGACTTTAATTTCTATTTCGTAAACTAATATCTTCATTAATAAAATACTACAAACACAAATTTCTGTCTTTCAAGTTTACAAAAATTTTATAAATAAAGACCGATGCGCAGGCGAAGAATTTATCAGCAATATTATGTTAATTTTTTTAAATAAATTCCAGTTAACTAGCAATAATAAGAATTTATTTATGTTTATAACTATAGAAAGCGGTTAAAAGTAGTAATGTCAATAACGACTAATTTTGTAAATAAAGAAATATACAATAACTATGAAACAGCTAAAACCTGTTCCAATAATAATTGTGCAGCAAAAAATACTTCTTTTGAAAAAAAAGAAGAAAAAAAAGATAAACTCAATTTACCTGTACTAAGTACCTCGGCACTGGCTACTTTTGCTTCATTATTGTTTATCAGAAAATATCAGGGGAAATCCCTGAAAAACAATTTAGAGATGATAAGCAAGTCAAATGATATTAAAACAAATTTAATTGCGCTGAAAAATAAGATTTCAAGCTTTTTGGATATAGAAACAAAGCTGAAAGAATTTTTAATTTTAGGAGGCAGCTCAATACTGGGTGGAATTACAGGCGGTATTATTTCTGATAAAAACCAAAATACCAAAAATAAAATAAAAGAAGGAATCTATCAGTTTGGTAATATTGTAATTCCGGCAAGTATTGTAACAGGATTGGATAAATTAGTTGAAAAAGCCAAAATCAAAAATGCTTTCAGCTCTAAAGCTGCAAAAATCTTGGCAGTTATTGTCGGCATAGGAGGCGGGATGCCGCTATCTTCTATGATATGTAATAAAATTAACAATTATTATGATGGTAATAAAAACCATTATAAAAGATCAATGAAATTAAAAGACGGTCTTATGCACATTGATGACGTTTCATGGGCTTTAATATTGGCAGACCCGCGTCTTGCAGGGAAATTATGTATAAATAGAATTTTGCCGCTTTTATTTTTAACTTCAGGATATGAAGCCGGCACTAAAAAATAATCTTGATAGCAGATTTATTTGATTCTATCAGCTTTTTTAGCGGTACAAGGCTTAGCTTCCAGAATTTTTACTTCATCTACATCAACCCATGGATCTCCAAGTGCCGCAGAAAATACTGTGCCTTTAATCTCTATTTTATTTCCGCTTTCAAGATCGATAAGTTTCTCTGCTTTGTCTCTTTTTAAAATAAATTTAAGTTCGGAAAGTGGAATTGAGTAGCCTTTATTTTCTACATCAGGTCTTTTGATAATAAAAGAAATATAATCTTTTGAACTTCTGTTTACAGGTGCATAGTCAAGCCCTATTACAGAAAATTTATCAAACAGAGCTACTATTTTGATTTTTTTATTAAGATAGCATTGAGGATTAGCAACAAGATCGAGAGGATCTACAGTTTCCGCAGAAACAGAGGTTGTTGTTTCGGCTGCTTTTACTGCATTGATAGGATTTTTTGCGATTGTATCAGCGCAAATACCTGTATGTGAAACTGTTATTGCTGCTGCAAAAGCTAAAGCCAATATTTTTAATTTTTTTCCCATAAATTTATTCCTCATCTTTTAATTATTTTTTTATTTTAGCATTTAATTTTATTTTGAAAAAATTTTGCCCTCAACTTCTTTTTTAATATTCAAACTGTTTTTAAGGCTTTTTGTGAATTCAGCTGAATTATCAGCAGTATAAAATTTTCCGTGAGTAGCGAGCGCTGTGCATTTTAACTGGCTTATTGCAGAAGGTTCCGATCTGATATCAAAGCCTATAACATCTATTGTTACATCTGTTCTTCTTTTCATAAGATTAACAGCAAAATCACAGGGACTTCCGCCGCAAGTATCCATCCCGTCACTAACAAGAATAATCCTTTTACTGCCGCTTATCCCTATAAAATCGGTGCTTATAGATTTATCAAGAGAATAACATATTGGTGTCCAACCAACAGCATCTATGTTTTTTAATTTTGCTGATATTGCGTTTTGTGTTTTATAACCTATCGGAACCATAAGCTCTGTTGCTTTACAGCCGTCAATACCGAACAAACCGCCATCTTTTTGACCATAAACCCTGAAACCTAGATTAATATTTTTTGGAAGCTGTCCTAATACATCATTAATTACATCACGAGCTATGTCGATTTTTCTTTTGCCTCTAACTTCATCATCCATACTGTAAGAACAGTCCAAAATTATTAAAACATTTTCTCTGTTGTTAATTTCCTGCGGGTCATAATCATTTGGAGTGTTGTAAATATTAAAAGTTGGTTCGGAAGAAAATGAACTTAAATTTTTTATATTGTGATAATCATCTGATTCAGATTTGTTGCTAAAGCTGCTTATTTCTGATGGTATTAATGCCTGACAGAATTGAAAAGTTTTATTTGCACCTGATTTGTTTAATATAGGTGTTAAATATAAAAATAAAAAAACAAGGAAAAATATTGATAATAGATAAATATTTTTTTTCATTAATAATTCTCCGATTAAAATTAAAATTTATAATATAAATATAAATCTGAATATTAACCGGTAGATTGTAGATTAAAGATTAGTTAATTAAGCCTGAGAGTTAAGCATTTGGCTGAACCGCCTGCTTTAATAAATTCCGATAAATCGACTTCGTAGGAGTCAAATCCTTTTTCTTTCAGCTCGTTTTTCAATCTGTCAGTTGTATTGTTCATTATTACAGACCTGTCAATATTGACAGCATTGCAACAAAATCCCATTGCTTCATTTTCTGTAACTATAATGCGTTTTTCTTCAGGAAAATCTTTTTCGATAATTTTATTTGCGTATTCATCAAAGGCAGGCGGATAATACATTAAATATCCTTCTGAAAGCGGGCAAAAGCAGGTATCAAGGTGATAAAATCTTTTATCAGCCAATTCAAGAGAAATTATTTTTAAATTTGATAAATAAGCAATATAAGTATGAGAAGTTATATCAGTTCTTGTTATATAGCCTGAATACAGAGTTTCTCCCGAAAATAAAGCATCACCTGCACCTTCAAAATGCATGTTTTCAGGAATATATTCAATATCAAAACCTTGTTTCTGAAGCCAATCAGCATAAAACTTTTCTTCAGGCTGTCTTTCAGAAGGTCTAAATCTGCTTATTACTGCGGTATTCTTGTAAATCAATGCCGCATTTGCTGTAAAAATAATATCCGGCTGCCCCGGCTGAGCCTTCATTGTCAAAACTTCCGCGCCAAGATTTGTTATAATGCTTTTTAATTCATTCCACTTTTCAACAGAAATTTTATTGTCACATCCTGTACCCTTTTTCATCCATGGATTTATTTCATAATCAATATTATTATAATAATCAGGCGGACACATTAAAAATTTAACAGTCATATTTTTTAAATCCTTTTAAATACGAATTAATGTTCTATGAGGACTGCGCCTTGTTTAATCAATTTTTCTAAAAGATCATCCATATCTTTTTGGTTTGTAGTAATAATTTTAATTTTTGCATAAGAAAAATCTTTTTTTTCCACCCCTATTTTAGTTTCCAGAATTTCACATCTTGCTTTGCTGTTAAATATCATATCGAGTATTTTAGATAAAATTAAAGAATCTACTATATGCCCCTGAATCTCTATATTTCTGTAAACTATTTTGACAGGAGTAGCATTGTATTTTTTTAAGCTTTTAATTAACTCATCAAGGGTTTTTTTCTTTTCGGAACGTATTTTTATTCTTGCATAAGAAGGTTCTGTTCTTGTTTCACCTATTTTAAGTTCTTTAATTTTGCATGTTGAATCACTGTCTGCTATTTCATCAAGCACAGAAGTAAGCCTGAGAGAATCAAACAGGTCTCCTTTTAGTTCAACAGTGCATTTATAATCCATTAAGCTTAAATCTCCTTTTGATCTCTATTAAATATAAACAATTTCTGTTTTTATTCTAATAATTTCCATGTCACAACTTTGTATCTCTAATTTATATCCCTGAAATATAATATACCTGAAATTATTAGTTTTTTCAACAATACATTAACATTTATCTCTATTTTCGAACTCGACTTTTCGGATCTAGGATGTCTCTTACAGCGTCTCCTACAAGATTAAAAGCAAGTACCGTAATAAAGATTAAAACCCCTGGAGTCAGCAGCCATGGACGATATAGCACATTAATATATTCCTGTGCTTCTTTAAGCATATTTCCCCAGCTGGCATCAGGCTGCTGAATGCCAAGTCCTAAAAAACTCAAGCCGGATTCTGCAAGAATATATCCCGGTACGCTTAATGTTATTGCAACTATTACATAACTAGCTGTCTGAGGCAGGATATGCTTTATAATTATTCGCATAGGACTTGCGCCTATTGCTTTTGCCGCTTCAACAAATTCCTGATTTTTAATTGATAAAACCATTCCTCGAACTACTCTGCTTAATCCCGCCCAGCCTATAAATGCAAGTATTGCGATAATAAGTGTAAATCTTTGAATACTCGTCATATTAGCAGGTAAAATAGCCGCAAGACTTATCAACAGATAAAAGCTTGGAATGCTCATAATAGCTTCCGCAACACGCATCATGTAATTGTCTACAGCTCCTCCGAAATACCCTGCTATTCCGCCATATAAAAGCCCTATAGGAAAAGAAATCAATAAAGCAAGAAAGCCGATAGTTAAAGAAATTTGTCCACCGTAAAATAATCTGGAAAAAATATCTCTTCCGTTTATATCAGTGCCCAGCAGAAAGAGTCTTCCCTGAGAATTTACTGTTACAAGGTGGGTTTTACAGGGAATAAGATTAAGTAATTTGTATTTATCCCCCTGTGAAAAGAATCTCAGATAATATTTTTGGCTTCTGTCAAGCTGAAAGTCCATTTGAAAATTTTCAGGATTAAAGGTTCTTTTATAATTGTATGTATAAGGCAGCGAAAGTTTGCCATTTTGGTCTATGACGAATATTTTTGATGGTGGAGCATAAGAAAGCCTTCTGTCGCTGAACATTTTTCCGTAAGTTGCAAAAAATCCCGCGAATGTTATAGAAAGATAAAGAAAGAAGAGGATAAGCAGAGAAATAAACACAAACTTGTCTTTAGTGAGTTTTTTATAAAATTTATTATTTGACAATTTATTAAAAAATTTTTTCATATATTTAATCCAAACTAACGCGGGGGTCAATAAATTTCAAAAGTATATCCGCTATAAGATTACCTGCAATGAGCATTAAAGTTCCAATTATAAGAGAAGCCATAACCAGATTGATGTCTGACTTCATAACAGCTTCCAGCATTAATCTGCCAAGACCGGGATATTGAAGAACAAATTCTGTAAGCGCTGCTCCACTTAAAAGAGAAGCAAACTCAAAGCCTAATAGAGTAACCATAGGGTTTATTGCATTTCTTACCGCATGTTTGTAGATAACTATGTTTTCGGGAAGCCCCTTTGCTCTAGCCATTTTTACGTAGTCTGATTCGAGAACATCTAGAAGATTTCCTCTCATTTGCCTTTGTAAACCTGCAAGGCTTGCGGTTGTTAAGACAATTACAGGCAAAACAAGGTGATGCGCTATATCCAAAAATTTATGGACAGGATTAAAATTTTCAAATCCTACGCTGGTAAGTCCTCCAACGGGAAACCAACCTGTTTTAACCGCAAAAATCAGCAGCAGTAAAGCAAAGAAAAATGTAGGAACTGCCATCCCCATTGAAGAAATTACTGTTAATAATCTGTCAAAACTCGACTTCCAATGTAGTGCAGCATAAATTCCCAGAGGAATCGCAATTAACCACGTAATAATTATGACTGAAATTGTTAAAAGCAGTGTGTTCGGTATTCTTTCCATTAATCTGTCTGCTACTTTTTCCCCCGAAGTAGAAACACCCAGATCTCCTTTAACAAAATTTCCTACCCAGTTGAAATATTGTTTATAAACAGGTAAATCAAGACCCAGCCTTTGTTTTTCTGCCTGTAAAACCTGTGGGGAAATAGCAGGATTTAGCTTTAGTTCTGCAAGTGGATCAACGGGGCTTAACTTAATGATTATAAAGCTCATTATTGACACAATAATCAACAATGGTATTGCTTGTAATATTCTTTTCAGTATATAAACAGGTAAGGACATTTATTTTCTTTCTGTCGATTTTTTATTTATCACTATTATTTTTCACATAAATTTCTTCTAAATTGTGTGTAACTCCACCAAGAGAAGTCGGATTCATATTGCCAAATTTGTTTCTGACGGCATAAACCCTTAAAGGCGAATAAATATAAATAAAAGGGTTGTTAATCCATACAATTTCTTGATATTTATCGTAAATTTGTTTTCGTTTCTTAAAATCAACTGTTTTAGCACCGTCTTCGAAGATTGTATCAATTTCTTTTTCCCATGGCAAAGTATCTTTGGGGTGTATTAAGTCTTTTCCTTTTCTCTGATTAAACATGTGGAGCGTACCTGTACTGCTCCATACATTTCTTCCGCCATGCGGCTCCAGAGGACTTCCTGTAAGCCCCATTACAACCGCATCCCAATCTAGTGAATCAACAAGTTTTCCAACCAGTACATTAAACTCTATAGGCTTGAAATTAACTTGAATCCCGAGTTCTTCAAGATCCTGTTTGAGCATAACGCCTACGGATTCTCTTTCAGTGTTTCCTGCGTTTGTAGACAAATTAAATTCAACTTTGTGTCCTGTTTTATCGTAAAGTTGCCCTGTACTGCTCCGGTAAAACCCTGATTCTTTAAGTAATTTCCTTGCTTTATCGGGATTTCTCGGTTCTCCGTTTTTAAGTTTTTGATTTAAAAAAATTGAAGACAGGCTTTCTGCTGTATAAAGGGGCGCACCGACTCCTCTTAAAATATTAATTACAATGCTTTCTCTGTCTATAGAAAGACTGACAGCTTTTCTAAAGTTTTTATCGCCGAACCACTTCTGTTTAATCGGGTCCACGTAATATTGTCCGTCTGCATTTTTTCTGGTGTTGAGATTAAACGACAAAAACATAGTTCCTGTGTCAGGCCCAAGGTTATAGACTTTATAATCAGATTTTTTCTCCATTTCTTTGAATCTTGCCACGTCAGCACCGTTAAGAGTAATCATATCAAGCTGCTTTGCTTCAAATTTGAGAACCTGATTATTTAAATCTCCTACAATATAAATAATATATTTATCAAGATAAGGAAGCTTTTGACCTTTTTTATCCACCATATAATAATCGGGATTACGTACAAATTCTACTCTTTGGGCTGGAATATATCTGGAAAGCTTAAACATTCCGCTGGTTACAAATTTATCTGGCGGTGTTATTACCCCCCAGAAAGAATTAAATTCTTTTTTGCCTTTTTTTACAATAGGCGCAAGTATGTGTTTTGGGGCAATGCTCTGGCTCAGCTGTCTTAAAAACGGGGCAAACGGCTGCGAAGTTGTAAACTGCACCTTATATTTGTCAATAGCTTTTACCTCCGGAGCTTTTCCGTTAATTAAGGCATTATCGAGCATGCTTGTATTACCAAATCCGTTTGCTATAATGTCTTTCCACGTAAATACAACATCATCCGAGGTAATTGGGAAACCATCAGACCATTTTAAACCTTTTCTTAATTCTATAGTATAAATACAGCCGGTTTTATCAATTTTAACCGATTTTGCAATAAGAGGAATAACCTGACCTGTGTATGCATCAGTTGATACGAGCCCGTCAAACATCATTTCGCCCATTAAAGAAGACGTTGCATCAGTTGAATCCCACGGATTAAAAGTTTTTGGTCCTTCTCCTATACTTGAGGAATACAAAGTTCCGCCATATTTCCCGATTTCGCCTCTTGCCTGACGATATTCAACACCGTTAATTACAACAGTTTTGAAGGGTGCAAGTTGCTTATCAGCAATTTTAAGTGAACTTTCAGTTTTAATTTTATTTTTTATAATTTCGGGAATGTCAGCATTTATACAGGATTTCAGCCCAAAGCCCATAATCCCTATAATCAATAATATGTTTAATAATTTTTTGTATCTCATTATATATTTAAATCTCGAACTTTAATTTATAACTAATGCTTAATTTAAATTATCATATATTAAATAGATTTTTTTCAAGAAAAATTTATTAATTTTACTGGCAATTTTTTTTTTTAGATGTTTTGTATAGTTAGCAGCTGCATTATAATTTTGTTCAGGAAGATAAATTTATGTTAAATTCAATAGCTAATCAAAGCTATAATAATCAAAAAAGATTAAATATCTTCTATTTTAGTGATTACCACGGGAATATTCCTGCATTCAGACGTTTAAAAAATGCATCTGATGAATTTGATAATAATCATAAAGATACAGACAACTTTAAGCTGACAGGCGGAGATATTACAGCAGGAAATGATCTAAAAAAAAATATTCTTATTTTCAGACTTTTAAAAAAAATGAACATAGATGCGTCCGCTGTTGGAAATCATGAATGGGATAACGGTACAAATTTTTACGGTGAGTTGAACAAACTTTTCAAAATAGCGCCAAGACTGCTGTTTAATAACTATATTTCCTGTAATTCAGTTGCTGCCGACGATAAAATATACAAAGAAGAAGGACTTTTACAGTCTAAAATAATTACTAAAAATAATGAAAAATTCGGCATTGTTGGTGCTACAGCTAATGACTATAAATTTAATGACTGTAAAATAAATGATTTAGGACAAACCAAAAAAGATATTTCAAGAGAAATTGAAAGACTTAAGGAAAAAGATCCTTCGTTAAATAAATTTATTTTACTTTCTCATTTGGGAATAAAAGTAGATAGAGAAATAGCCAAAAGCGTTCCGGATATTGATATTATAGTAGGCGGGCACTCTCATACACTTCTCAAAGGAGTTGTTCCTGAACAAAATCTGTTTATGTCACCGAAAAATGAACCTGTTTTGATTGTTCAGGCAGGAAATGAAAGAAATTGCGGAGAAGTAAGCGTTGAATTTGATAAAGAAGGAAGGATAAACCTTTCCAAAGGACACGAGCCGGTGAATATAACCAAATCAATATATGATTATAACGAAAATCAGGATGTAAAAGACAATGAAGACCAAATTTTAGAACCGGCATTACCATTGGGAACATTGAGCAAAACCATCAGACCGGAAAATCCTTTAGTAGAGGAAAATCCGCTTGCTAATCTCGGTACAGATGCTATGAGAAAAACAACTAATGCTGATGTAGCACTTACAAATGCAGGAACTTATAGAGCATTTATTGAAGCAGGTCCGCTTACATCAAGGAATCTGGAATATTGCATTCCCTTTTCAAATACAGTAGTCAAAATTAAATGTACAGGAAAACAAATCGCAGACATAATAAAATTAGGAGTTGATTCTACAGGCAAAGAAAATGCAAATCAGGGACTATTCCAAATTTCAGGTTTAAAATACACTGTAAATGCTGATAAACAATTAGTAAACTTATATACTGTAGATAAAAATGGTAATAAACAATACGAACTTGTTGATTCTCAAGGCAATTTTACAGAGGAAGGAGCTAATAAAGAATTTACTGTTGCGTTAACGGATTATATGATTGTAAATCTTTCCCAAAAAGGCATTATGACAGATTATGTTAAAACTGAAAACGATAAAACAGTGGTTGATGATAAACATATAATTCAAAAATACGATACAGAAAGAGAAGTTTTGATAAATTATCTCAAAACTGATTTTGCTGAGAAAAATAAACCTGTAGATATAGAAACAGGCAGAATAACTTTTGAAAAAAGCAATAAGCCTGAGTCGACGGATTTTCTTTCGTTAATAACAAAGTTTATGCAGTAAAATCAAGCTGTTCTTTACATAATAAAACTACGGCATAAGAAGCAATTGCTTTTCCTTCGCCTATAGATCCAAGTCCTTCCATGGTAGTTGCTTTTATAGAGATTTTATCTTTTGTTATCTCTAAAATTTCAGACAAGATCTCTCTCATTAATGTTATATAATCAGCCATTTTGGGTTTTTCTGCCTGAATTACCGCATCTATATTGCTTATGCAATAATTTTCTGATTTTATAAGCTTTTTAACAGTTTTTAAGAGTTCAATACTGCTAATATCTTTGTATTTTTCGTCAGTTGGAGGGAAATGAGTCCCTATATCCCCGAGAGATACAGCTCCCAGCATTGCGTCCATAATTGCATGTATAAGTACATCAGCATCAGAATGTCCCAATAAACCGCACTTGTAGGGTATTTCTACTCCGCCTATGACTAATTTTCTGCCCTCAACAAGTCTGTGTATATCATAACCGTTGCCAATTCTATATTGCATGATTTATTACCCGTTTAATCCAGTACAAACTTTTCTATAGCGTGAGCTACACCATTATTATCAACTGATTCAGTTATATAATCAGCCATATCCTGAAGTCCCTTATCTCCATTTCCCATTGCTATGCCGATTTCTGCAATTTTTAGCATTTCTAAATCGTTTTCCTGATCGCCTATCGCCATAATTTGCGATTGGCTAATGTTCCACTTTTTAGCCAAAAATAAGACAGAATTTGCTTTTGAACAATTATTGTTTACGAATTCACAAAAATTTGGAGTCGATTTTGTGATATTTATTAAATTTTTGTATTTTTCTTTGAGTTCATTCCTTACTTTATTGATTAAATCAGTATCATAATGCATTCCGAGGATTTTTGTTGGCTCAAATTTGTCTATATTGTCAAAATTATCAACTTTATACAGGGTAATATTTCTTTTAGCAGCATATTCAACTAGAATTGCCGATTCTTTTTCAATATAAAGTTTGTCATTTAAATAAGCATTTATTTGAACGCCATATTCTCTTAAATCTTTAATTACCTGCAAAGAAACATCTGATGGGACAGTATGATGCATAAGTATTTTATCGGACTCGTAAAATTCTTGAATAAGACTGCCCTGATAAACAATAAGAGGTGTTTTTAGCCCGAGATGCTTTGCAATGGGAACTGTAGCACTATACATTCTGCCTGTAGCAATCAGTACATGTATACCTTTTTCGATAGATTTTTTCACGGCTGTTTTAACTTGACTTGATATATTAAAGTTTTTATCCATTATTGTGCCGTCTACATCAAGTGCTATTAATTTTATTTCTTTTTTAGACATAAAATTCTCTTCTTGCTAATTTATTTAATAATTCTACAACATTTATTAACAATACATAATAGCTATAAATTTTTCAGTTGGTATAATTATTGTGGATTTTAATTGCCTTAAGGAGTACTTTATGAACTTAAAAGGAAGAGATTTTTTGAGCCTGCTTGATTTTGACAGAGAAAGTTTGTCATATTTGCTTGATTTAGCAGCAAAACTCAAACAGGAAAATAAGCTAAAACAAACTCACCATATATTAAAAAATAAAACACTTGCGATGATTTTTGCAAAACCCAGCCTGAGAACAAGAGTAAGCTTTGAAGTAGGGATTCAGCAGCTTGGCGGAAGTGCAGTTGTGCTTAAACAAGATGAAATTAATCTGGGAGTGAGAGAAACAATAGCCGATACGGCTAGAGTTCTTTCGAGATATGTTGATGGAGTAATGATAAGAACTTTTGCACAGGAAGACGTTATAGAATTTGCAAAATATGCTGATGTCCCGGTTATTAATGCACTTACAGATCTTTCTCATCCCTGTCAGGTTATGGCTGATTTACTTACCATAAAAGAGCATTTCGGATATCTGGAAAATCTCAAACTGGCTTATGTAGGCGATGGAAATAATATGGCAAACAGTCTTATAGCGGGCTGCTCAATTATGGGGATGGATGTTTCTATAGGTTGCCCGAAAGATTATGAGCCTCAAGAAGAATATTTGGCAAAGTGTAGACAAATTGCGCAAAAATCCGGCTCGCAAATCCAAATAACTTCAGACCAGACAGAAGCAGTCAAAAATGCCAATATAGCCTATACAGACGTATGGGCAAGCATGGGACAGGAAGAAGAAACAGAATCAAGAAGAAAAATTTTCAGACCTTATCAGTTGAATAAAGAATTACTTTCGAGTGCTTCGGATGATGTAATTGTTCTTCACTGCTTACCTGCGCATAGAGGTGAAGAAATAACGGCAGATGTACTTGAAGAACATGCTTCAATTATTTTTGAACAGGCTGAAAACAGACTTCATGCTCAAAAAGCTATTATGGCTTCAATTATGTAAAAACCCCTGCATTAGCAGAGGTTTTTGTAATTATTATAATAGTTTTAATTATGCGGAGATATTTAAAGATTTGCCTGTTGTAGCATCTGATTTTAGCTTAGAAAGATCTTCAATACTTGTTACGCCATTTTCTTTTGCAAGACCTTGTTTTGGTTGAACATTAAGTTTTATTGAAACCAGAGCGTCAAGTATCTTTTCACCACTTTTATCTGACTTGCTTGAAGAATCTGAAGCAGTTGATTTCTTGGATGAATTATCGAAAATCGAAGTAGGTTTTGTTGGAGCGCCAAACTGCGCTTGCAACTTAGCTTTTGCCGCTTCAAGAGATATGCCGTTCTTTGTTGCGTAAGTCTGAGCATCTGTGTTTGGATTTCCTGTTCTCTGGAAGGATGAAATAGAATTTACTGATGTCATTAAAATCTCCTTTTAATTTTTAACATTTACTAAATACAATTTATTTATAATTTATATATATGTATATATAATTAAAAACATTTAATATTTATAAAGTGCGTAAAAAGTATATACTGTTACATTAAATTTACATAAAGATTATATCTTTAGAAATTTTAGACTTATATGTATAAAGTTATAAAATAGGGGATATTATATAATTTCAACTATAGATAAGTAAAAATTAGCAAATATAATAATTACAGGCAGTATAATATTTTGAAAATATTTAAATTAATCTGCACTTTACTAACAAAATTTGAATAGGCAGAAATATAATGCAGAAAAAATTAAAAATTTTAATATGTGCATCAGAAGCAGTTCCGTTTGTAAAAACAGGCGGACTTGCTGATGTAGTTGGAACTTTGCCGAAAGAACTCGCAAATCTGGGTCATGATGTAAGAGTAGTGATTCCTAGATATTACTCGATTGACAAACAAAAATACGGTTTAAAAGAAATTCCCGGTGCATTAGGAACACCTCTGGGCGCTCTGGGAGAAATCTGGTGCAGTGTCTTTGAATCAAAGCTTCCTGAAACAGATGTACCTGTGTACTTTATTGAACATGAAGGCTATTTTGGAAGAAAAGGCATATATAACGATGATAATGGACAGGGGTTCATGGATAATGACAACAGGTTTGCCTTTTTCTCAAAAGCCTGCCTTCAGCTTTGCAAAAAATTAGATTTTTATCCTGATGTAATTCAGGCTAATGACTGGCAAACAGCCGCAATACCAGTATTTTTAAATACAGATTATAAGAATGATAAACTTGGAAAGGCTTCAAGCATTCTTACAATACACAATATGCAGTATCAAGGCGAGTTTTATGAAGGTCTTATGGATGTTCTCGGCATTGGCTGGGAGCATTTTAATTTTTTGGAACTCGAATTTGACAATAAAGTAAACCTTATGAAAGGCGGAATTTATCATTCAACTTTATTGACAACCGTTAGCGAAGGATACGCACGTGAAATTCAAACTCCTGAATACGGATGGGGTTTAGAAGGAGTAGTCAAAGAGAGATCAGCTGATTTATACGGAATACTAAACGGTTGTGATTACGATGAATGGAATCCTGAAACTGACAAATTTATTAAAAAAAATTATTCAATTAACGATCTTTCAGGCAAGCAAGAATGTAAACGGGACTTGCAAAAAACTTTTAATCTTCCTGTAAGAGACGATGTTCCTGTTTTTGGGATTGTTTCAAGGATGGTAAGGCAAAAAGGCGTTGATATACTTGCTGAAACTATTTATAAACTTTTTGATTTCGAAGCACAGTTTGTATTGCTTGGCGATGGAGAAATCTGGTCACATTTTTATTTTGGAGATGCTGCTCATAAATTACCGGATAAAATGGGTTGTTATTTTGGATATAATAACAAACTTGCGCATAAAATTGAGGCCGGAGCTGATTTTTTCCTGATGCCTTCAAAATTTGAACCCTGCGGATTAAATCAAATATACAGTTTAAGGTATGGAACTCTCCCTTTAGTCAGAGCCACAGGCGGTCTTAATGATACAGTAGAAAATTTTGACGAAAAAACATTGGAAGGTACAGGGTTTAAATTTGATGATTTAAATTCTGAATCACTCTTTAACACAGTTGGATGGGCTGTGTATACTTATTATAATAATAAAAATGCAATGAAACGCCTGATTGAAAACGCAATGAAAAAGCGTTTCACGTGGGAAGAATCTGCAAAAAAATATGTGGAAGTCTACGAACTGGCAATTAATAAAAGACAAAAAGTATTTTTCTAAGAATTATAGTGCTCTGAAAAAGTAATTAAGAAATGAAATATTTTTTGCGAAAGCAC
>JBAWVS010000018.1 GCA_037147175.1 bacterium | reverse complement strand
CTAGTTACAAAAAGTAACATGTCGAGTTTAAAAACCCATTTGAATTTCTAAACTGAATTTTATTGGTCTTTGTGGTATAAAGGCAGTAATCGTTAAAATAATAATCGAAAGGTAATATAAAAGTGCTTCAGGCTGGAATAGTGGGCTTACCAAACGTAGGAAAATCAACTTTATTTAATGCTTTAACATCAAGCAAAAAAGCAGAATCGGCTAATTATCCGTTTTGTACAATAGAACCAAACAAAGGCGTTGTCATTGTACCGGATGAAAGAATGCAAATTCTTCAAGACCTCGTAAAAACAACTAAAATCATCCCGACCGCAGTAGAATTTTATGATATTGCAGGACTTGTAAAAGGTGCAAGCAAAGGCGAAGGGCTGGGAAATCAGTTTTTGGGACATATAAGAGAAGTTGATGCAATAATTCAAGTGGTAAGATGCTTTGAAGATGAAAACACAGTACACGTTTCAGGAAAAATTGACCCTGTAAGCGATATAGAAACAATTAATCTTGAACTTGCTATGGCAGATCTTTCAACTGTCGAAAAAAGAAAAGAAAGAGTTTTGAAAAACGTAAAATCGAGAGATAAAGATGCGATAATCGAAGATCAGGCACTTGACAAGCTTCTGGAATTTTTGAACAACGGAAAACCTTTTTCTATGGATTTATTTACGGAAGAAGAAGTCCCTTTTGTTCAAAATCTCCATCTTTTATCCACAAAACCAGTTATTTACGCAGCAAATGTCTCAGAAAATGACCTTGCATCAGGCGGAAATGATTTTGTTAAAAAAGTCGAAGAATATGCAAACACTCATGGAGCCGAAGTAGTTGTGATTAGCGCACAAATTGAGGCAGAACTGGTAGATCTTGGAGCTGAAGAAGCAAAAGAATTTCTTAAAGAACTTGGCGTTACCGATAGCGGAACAGAAAGAATGATCAAAAAAGTTTATGATCTTCTAGACCTAAGAACATATTTTACCGCCGGAGAGATTGAAGTTAGAGCCTGGACAATAAAAGTCGGGATGAAAGCACCTCAAGCAGCAGGTATTATTCATACTGATATGGAAAAAGGATTTATTAGGGCTGAAGTAACCTCTTATAAAGATTTTGTTAACTGCGGATCGTACACAGTTGCCAGGGAAAAAGGACTTACCCGCCTCGAAGGGAAGGATTATATCGTTCAGGACGGAGATATAATGCACTTCAGGTTTGCTGTTTAAAAGAACCTTTATTTTTTGTAATCAGTTATTTCCAAAAATTTACTTAACATATACGGATTAAAGCTTTTTTCTCCTTCTGAGATCATAATTTCGATAGCTTTTTCTGACGCAAAACCTCTTTTGTAGACTCTGTTTGAAGTTAGTGCATCATAAACATCAGCTATACTTGTAACTTGGGCATAAAGATTAATTTCTTTCCCTTTTAATCCGTTAGGATAACCGCCACCGCTATATTTTTCCTGATGATCCAGAGCAACTCTAGCGACAGCATCACTTACTTCTAAATTCTTCTTAATATATCTATAACCGCGCACTGTATGAGTTTTCATTATTTCAAATTCTTCAGGATCAAGCTTTGCAGGCTTATTTAAAATTTCTATAGGTACAAGCATTTTGCCTACATCATGAAGCAAAGCCCCGAGAGCAAGTTCCTTGATATCCTTTTCACTTAGCCCTAAAGTTATTCCGATAGCAGAACTATATGTAGAAACGTTTACTGTATGAGAAAAAGTATATTCATCAAAGATTCTAAGCTGGCTTATGCAATCAATTTTTTCAAGATTTTTGCTTACTTCCTGCAATATCACATCGGTGGCTTCTGTAAAGACAGCTGTTTCAACTTTTTCGTTGTCAAAAACCTTTTTAAATATTGTTTTTGCACTCTTTACAAGATTTTTTGTTGATTTCTCGGAAATCACAGTGTTATGAGTTAATATAACAGGATTTTCAAATTCCAAGTTTTCGTCTGCTAATAAATTTTTTACATATACTTTTTTATAATTAAGTTTAATTAACAACTCGGGAGTGAGATTATCTCCACTCCTATAAAGGATTTCTCCTTTTTCGTCATAAAGGTCAAAATCGAGTTTGTCATTTCCGACCAGTTCTAAAGGGATTATACGGCGCATTTATTCAGTACTCTTTTTTTCGAAATAAGATCTCAACTCTAAATCAATATTACTAATAAAATGGGGAATTCAAAATACTGCAAATTACTAATAAAATTTATTAATACACTATTTATTATACAAGATTGCAGAAAAAAATCATCATTTTTTTTTGAATAATGTTATATGGAACACTCAACTATAGTATTTATCGACTTTTAAAGAGGGAGAGATGATAATGAAAACAGGAAAATATCTTTTAGGGTGTTTAATTATTTTATTTTTGTTAACTAATGTATCTTTTGTCAGAGCGCAAATGACAAATGCTGCTACTCCTATTAAAAATATTAAAAATGTAAAAGTTGTTAAAGAAGACAATCAGGCTGAATCTCTTTATTATTTCAATATGGCAAAAGCTTATGAGAAACAAAAAAATATAGATAAGGCAATTGAAAACTATAAACTTGCGATAAAGACCAATCCCGATCTTAGTGCTGCTTATAGCAATCTCGGGTTAATTTATGCAGAAAAAGGCGATTATAAAAATTCTATAGAACTATTTAAAAAATATTTGAATTTTTCGAATAATCCTGAAGAAGAATCATCAATAAAAGAATTTATAAGCAAAATAACTCCTTTGATTAAAAAATAATAATTAACTCAAATCGCTAATTAACTCCAATTGCCAATTAATTTTTTTATTGTCATGTTGAGCAAAGCGAAACATCTGTCCCTTTTGGGTTTTAAGCTTAAATACTTTTTTGGACAGATTCTTCGGGCTTTAGCCCTCAGAATGACAATACCAATATTCATTTAGATTTCGACTATAGTGCTCTGAAAAAGTAATTAAGAAATGAAATATTTTTTGCGAAAGCACTATAGCTTTTAGGAGTGATGCTTTTCAGTATACAAGCAATTCGAGTTAATTAATTATGAAAAACCCGAGAATAAAAATTCCCGGGTTTTTCATCTGCAGGTTTAAACCGTTGGTTTGATGAATGTATATAAAAAAGAGATACACTAAAAATAAGAAGCTGCAATTAAATTTAAGGAAGGATAAACTTATGGCTATTAATAAAATTGAAAGGTTTTTTGAAGAAACAAAAGAAATAAAAAATTTGGCGATTACCGGAGAAACTAAAACAAAAAAAGAAAACTTAACAAAATCTGCTTCTTTAAATCCCAAATATATAGGTGTTTATCTTTCTAACTATTATGCTAAAAATACAAATAAACAATTCCATCTTGACCTCTTAAAATAAAGAGGTTATTCAAAAAAAAGAGGCTGTGTCTCTTTTTTTATTTTGCTTTTTCAAAACCTTGCGGCATAAATTTATATCCACCGCCATAAATAGTTTCAATATAATTTTTATCCGAACCTGCTTTTTCGATTTTTGATCGAAGGTGTCTTATATGGACTCTTATTGTTTCTACATCATCGTCTTTTGAATAGCCCCATATTTCTTTAAGCAAATCTCCTGATGAAACCGCTTGACCGTGGTGCTGAAAAAGATTGTTAAGTATTTCAAACTCAATAGGCGTTAATTTTACGTTTTCCCCGTTTAATTTTACCGTAAAATTTTCGGGTATGAGAGTAAAGTCGCCTACAGAAAGTATTTCAGGTGTTTTTAATGATTCGGGAATCGCATTTGATCTTCTTAGAAGAGCTTTTGTCCTTATTTTGAGTTCTTCGAGTTCAAAAGGCTTAATCAAATAATCATCAACACCTGAATTAAAACCTTGCACTTTATCTTGAAGCATACCGAGTGCTGTGAGCATAAGAATAGGAATTTCTTTTGTAGAAGAATTTTGCCTGATTCGCTGAGCAACGGTAAAACCGTCAACTCCGGGCATCATAACATCAAGAACTACAAGATCAGGCAACTCCTGTTTAACAAGAGCAAAGCCTTTTATGCCATCAGGTGCAGTTAAAATATCATGTCCCATTAATTCAAGATTTATTTTTACCAGCTCTAAAATTGATTCATCATCATCAATGACTAATATTTTGCCCACTTATATTCTCCTTATAAAATATATTTCAAGCTTTCTTAATATTAGCTTAATAAATATTTAAATTATAACAATTAAAACATATTATAAATTCAAATTTTTAAATAATTTTATTTTGTAAAGGAAAATTAATATTTAAAAAAGACAGCTTTTAAGATTTAAAAATTTTCGCCTTTGAATTTTTCCGGTTTTCCGTCACGTGAAACTACTAAAAATTTTTCATAATTGTAATCACTGCAACAAGTTTTTTCTTTTATAAGAACATTTCCTGATAAAGGATTAAGTGCTAATAATTTTGTAATTCTTTTAAAAAGTTTGCCTTCAAGACCCGCAATAGTATAATTACCGTTCCTTATGTATGTTTCTTGCTCTATTGAAGCTGATAAAGGATTAGAATGACTGAATACAAAAGGTAATTCTTTTTCTTCTTTCATAAATCCTACCTCTTAAAGTTTACTTCTCCCCAAGAAATATAGATACAAAAATTGTAATTAAACTTGACATCACCTGCTTAAACGCCCTGTCAGCATGTCATTTTAGTAGTTTAAGAACTTTTGTATTACTATAGCACTATTTTTTAATAAAAATATTAGATTTATATTAAGATTCAACAAATAATATTAATTCTTAATATTATTAAATTTTAAAATAATCGCAAATAAGTTTTTTGTTTTTTTTCCTGTTAAGCTTTTCGCAAAAATTTATTAAAACATTATTTGATTTTTTATTCTCAAGCTTTTTTCTTATGGTTGCTCTTTCTATAAGCAAACGATTATATGTTTTGCTTAACTCTTCATTATCCAAACTATTGCTTAATTGATTAATCAAATAAGTAATACGACTTTGAGAAGAGTCAAGATCTTTGTTCTTTTTTATTTTAAGCATATAACCTCTATGCATCATCCTTTATTGACTGAAAAACGGTTCTTAGACAACAAAATATTGCTTAATTGCAATACAAACTTAAGTTTTTAAAAAACAGATATTAAATTCTATCAGATTGTTAATAAGCCTAACTAATATCTGTGTTATTATTTTTTCTATTAAAATAATAAAGCAGGTATCCGAATATTTGTTCCTCTAAACAATTGAACAACAATCACATAGTTGTACGTTAAAAAGATTATTTGAATAATTTTAGAATATTTTGTTATCGGCAAGACCAATTAAAGTAAAATATAAATAAAGTCCGAAATTATGAATACTCCCCCTAAAATATTAATAGTAAGGCTAAGCGCGATTGGTGATGTCATTCATTCCACGCCCATACTTCATTCTCTACGGAGAAAATTCCCTGAGGCGTATATTGCATGGGCTATAGAGGATAAATCTTCTGATATTATAATAAATAACGCCTTAATTGACAAAATTTTTGTTTTTCCAAAGCAAAAATGGAAAAACAGAGGTTTTAATATAAAAAATTTATGGGAATTTTTTATATTAATCAAAAAAATCAGAAAAGAAAAATTTGACATAGTCATAGATTTGCAGGAATTATTTAAAAGCGCAATTATAGCGTTTTTAAGCGGAGCAAAAAGAAAAATAGCACATGCTGGAACAAGAGAATTTGCAAGTATCTTTGTAAACGAAAAACTCCCTGCCCATGATAATTTTGACCCCGATAAATTAATAATAGAAAGATATCTTGAGCCTGCTGCTTACCTTGGAGCGCCTGTTGACCAAGTTCAGTTCAGTCTTCCTCCGGTAAGCGAAAGCGCAAAAATTTATATTGATAAGCTTCTGGAAAATATCGATAAAAACAAAGAAATCATAATATTTTCTCCTGCTACCATCTGGGATTCAAAACACTGGCTCGAAAAATACTGGGCAGAACTTCTGGAAAAACTTGCGCCCGAATATAATATTATTTTTACAGGGACAGAAAAAGACAAAGAACTTATTGCAAGAATATGCAGAGCTCGAGATGAGCAGGTCAACAACACAAATCAGAAAAGCAATTATCTTTCTCTGGCAGGCAAAACCAATCTTTTTGAGTTAATAGAGCTTTTTAACAGGGCAAAATACTTAATAGCCCCTGATACAGGACCTGCACACATTGCAAATGCAACCCAAAAACCTTCTATAATAATGCTCTTTGGTTCTACAGGTTTTAAAAGGACTCCTCCTTTTGGAGAAAAACATATAGCCTTAGCGGCAGAACTTCCTTGTCAGCCTTGCTTTAAAAGAAAATGCCCGAGATCCGATAATAATATGGAATGTATGAAACAGCTTTCTCCTGAAAAGATTCTGACGTTTATTGAGCAAAGAAACAGGGTATATTAGTTAGATTGGATGATAAAAATTATAAATAAATTAATTTCAATATAAAAAATGTTATACTATAATAATTATAAATAATTGTGTGCTTCTAAGTACTTAGTATTTAAACAGGTCGTAAAAACATATGGCATCAGGATGGCTTAAAGATATTGTTAATAAAGTAGGGACTTTCAAGGATAAAGTTAATATTCTTGAAGATAATTTTTTGGATGAAAGAAAAAGATTCAAAAATACTTTTGAACGAAATCTCTTACTTGAGAGAGAAATTACAGAACGGACTGACGAATTAAATCAGGCCAACAAAAGCTTGCTGACTTTAAAACACATCTGGAGCACCATGAATTCGGCTGAGCCATTATCTGAAGTTCTTTCTACGGTTATTAACGGATTGTCTGACGAGCTGGGGTATCTGTATTGCTTTGTTTTTCAGATTTATAATTTCGAATCAGGAACAAGACTCAAAATAAGAGCCGCAAACGAAAACAGTTTTTCCGCAAAAATGCATGATATATTGCAAAGCTCTATATTTTCTTACGATATACCTTTGAGCTGTGAAAATAATATTATTGTAAATGCCCTGAAAAACAGGGAAATAGTCAAAATAAAAAACTTTAAAGAACTGTTTCAGGGTGCTGTACCGGAAATAGAAGATGAAAAACTTGAGGCCATCGATAAGCTGTTAGGGAACAGGGCTATTTCAATATTGCCAATAATAGTGCAAGGAGAACCTTTCGGATGCCTTATTACTATTTCTATCAGAAGTGAAATAGGAAGTACGGAAAAAAACTTTTTGAGCCTTTTTGCAGGACAAATTGAACTTGCAGTGACAATCGCAAACCTTTTTGAACAAATTAAAAAACAGGCTATTACAGACGGTTTAACGGCTTTGTACAACAGAAGGCACTTTGATCAATGCCTGACAGCGGAAGTTGAGAGAGCAAGCCGTTTAAATCAGCCTTTTACGCTTATTACACTTGACTTGGATCACTTGAAAAAAATTAATGACACGCATGGACACTCCGTTGGAGATGAAGCAATTAAACAAATAGGGGTCATTCTCAAGAAAAATGCCCGTTCTGTAGATATTGCGGCAAGATTTGGCGGAGAAGAATTTGCTATAATACTTCCCGGTATTGAGATAGAGGGTGGTCTTATTGCTGCAGAAAGGCTTAGAGCAGCTATTGCTGAAGCACAGATTAAAGAATCCATACCTATTTCTGCAAGTATTGGTGTTGCGACTTTCTTAAAACATACGGAATCTATAGGAGAGCTTCTTGAACTTGCCGATCAGGCTATGTATTTAGCGAAGAAAAACGGCAGAAACAGAGTTGAAGTTGCAAGTAAACAGGAAGAAACAGACTGGCAGCGTTTGATTGTAAATACATTTATAGAATTGCTTGTTAAACAACAAATTCCGGCAGCTTCTCAAATTGTAAAAGACATTCAATTAAATAAACTTCAAGGTGAAAATCTTTTTGACATAATGAATTGTATATATTGCTCACTTTCTCAAGCCTGCAACAATATCTACAAAAATGAATATCTGGATGAAAAACTTTTTCTGGTTACAGAACTTGCAAAAAAATCAGATTTATCAGATGAAGAAATTGAAAAATTAAAAATTGCATGTGTGTTACATAACATTGGAAGTCATTTATTACCCGAAAAAATTCTAATAAAACCCGGTCCTTTAACAAATGAAGAAAGAAAGCAAGTGCTTGAGCATCCACTTTTATCGGCAAAAGAGATTCTGAGACCGCTTAAATCCACCGGATATATTATAAATATTATTGAACATCATCATGAAAATTGGGATGGAACAGGTTATCCTGGTATTCTTTCCGGAGAGACTATACCGAGAGGATCAAGAATACTTTATGTAATAAATGCATACTATGCAATGATTGACGATAGACCCTACAGAAAAGCTCTTGCCCCTGAAAAAGCTTTTGAAATGCTTATAAATGGCGCAGGAACCGTCTGGGATCCACAGATAGTAGATCAATTTATTTCTATCTTAAGAAACAAAAAAAATAAAGATCTGTCAAAAACTGTATAGAAATTTTTACCTTGTTTGAGAAGCAAAAACTTCGAAAACTTTATGAAAATTCTTTAAAATTCTGCTAAAAAAACTGTAATCACTTAAAACTTTTTCATGATCGAGAATGTTATACCTGAACACATGCTTTTCAGCCAAAAGCCTTTTATTGGGTACATTTTCTTCTGTAATTTTATCAGGATCAATGATGTATCTAAACATATCAGGACTAAACATAATTTCTCCCGCCCATTTTCATGTAAATCGACCGCATAGCGGTATATTTATATAAAAACAAGCATGAGCAAAAAATTGCGTTAATTTTTTATTTTATTAATTAACTCGAATTGTTAATTATACAGTTTCTTTTCCTTTGGTCTTGATTTCTTTATTAAGCGAATTTATGAAGTCATCAATATTTTTTGTACCAATATCACCTTTTAATCTGGCTCTTACTGCAACAGAATTTGCTTCAATTTCTTTATCGCCTATAACAAGCATATAAGGGATTTTTCTGTTTTGAGCTTCCCTAATTTTGTAGTTCATACTTTCACTTCTGTCATCAAGTTCGACTCTTAAATCTGCTTCTTTTAGTTTTTCATAAATACTTTGAGCAAATTCAGTATGTCTGTCGGCTATAGGGATAACAACAGCCTGCTGAGGAGCCAGCCATGCAGGGAAAGCACCTGCGTAATGTTCTATAAGAATACCTATAAATCTCTCCATAGTTCCAAATATAACTCTGTGAATCATAACAGGAGTTTGCATACTGCCGTCTTTTTCAGTGTATTTGAGGTTAAACCTGATTGGAAGGTTAAAATCCAGCTGAATTGTAGCACCCTGCCACGTTCTTCCTATGGCATCTTTCAGCTTGAAGTCGATTTTTGGGCCATAAAAAGCCCCATCTCCTTCGTTGATAACATAAGAAAGTTTTTTGTCTTCCAGAGCTTTTTTAAGTCCTGTCTCTGCCTTATCCCAGATTTCTATAGTTCCTGCAAAACCCTCGGGGCGAGTTGATAACTCGACTTCGTAAGTCATTCCAAACATAGTCAAAGTATCGTCAATAAACTCGATTATCCTGTTTATTTCGTCTACAAACTGATCCTGTGTACAGAAAATATGCGCATCATCCTGTGTAAAACCTTTTACTCTGGTCATTCCATGGAGTGCACCAGATCTTTCATTTCTATAAACTGTTCCAAGTTCTGCCATTCTGAGAGGAAGACTTCTGTAGGAATATCTTTTTGCTTGATATATAAGAATATGGAAGGGGCAGTTCATTGGTTTTAGCACATAATCTTGTTCTTCCACCTGCATGTAAAACATATTCTCTCTAAAATGCTCATTATGTCCTGAAATATCCCAGAGATTAGATTTTGCAATATGAGGAGTATAAACTATGTCATAGCCTCTTTTCCTGTGTTCATAACGCCAGTGATCTTCGATCATTTGTCTGACTACGCTTAAATTTGGATGCCACAACACTAGTCCTGCACCGACTTCTTCTCTTATGCTGAACAAATCAAGTTGTGTACCAAGCTTTCTGTGATCTCTTTTTTCTGCTTCTTCAATCCTTGTAAGATATTCATTAAGTTCATCTTTTGTCCAAAAAGCTGTAGCATAAATCCTTTGAAGCATTTTATTTTTTTCATCTCCGCGCCAATAAGCACCTGCCACGCTTAAAAGCTTGAATGCTTTTATAAATTTGGTGCCGGGGATATGCGGACCACGACAAAAATCGTTCCATACTATATTTTTATCTTTATCCCTGCCAAGATAAAGTGTGGGGTTCTGCGAAGCGTATTCCATAAGCAATTCTATTTTATAAATCTCGCCTTTTTCTCTAAAATTCGTTATTTGTTCCTGCACATTTACTATTTCATGCCGTTCAAAAGTTTGATTTTCTTTGATAATAATATTCATCTGCTCTTCGATTTTGGAAAGATCCTCTACACTAAGAGAAGTGTCAGGAATATCAAAATCATAATAAAAGCCGTTTTCGATGGTAGGTCCGATTGCAATCTTTGCATTTGGATAAATTCTTTGAACAGCCTGAGCCATAACATGAGCTGTACTATGTCTTAAAATATCAAGCGTTTCAATATCTTTTGAAGTTAAAATCTTTATGCTGTCACCGTTTTTTAGAATTGTATTTAAATCAACAACATCTCCGTTTATTTTAGCGGCAATGGCCACTCTTCCGAGTCCTTCACTGATTTTGCAGGCAAGATCTGCCACGGTGGAATTTTGGGCAATTTCCATTGAAGAGCCGTCAGGAAGATTTATTTTTATTAAATTTGTATTTTCTGACATATTTTATTCCTTTTGATAAAAATATTTTCAAGTCTATTTTCATACTATTTGTAATTAAAATCAATAAATAATAAAAAATATTTAAAATAGGTTTGATTTTATAAAATTATATATTTTAAATTTAAGTCGGGTAAATATACTATTTTTCACTCAATAAGCTATTAAAAACTAAAGTTTTGTAAAAATAATCCGACAAACTATACTGAGAGAGTTAGAAATAAGGGTATGAGAGAGATGCGCTCAAAAAAGAATAAGAAAAAGTTGCTTATTGCTATAACTCTCGGGTTAATAGCAACTGCCGGCGTTTTTAACATGATGAATAGCCAAAAAGCATCATTAGAAGCATCTATTGCCAAGCAACAAGCTGCTGCTCTCGCTACTATGCAGTCACAAACAACTGCAACAGTTCCGGAAAATGAAACAACAAGTGTTATTTTAGCAAAAACAGATATAAAATCCGGTGAAATTATTACTCTTAATAAAATTGAAAAAAAAGAATATAAAAAAAATGAACTACCTCCAAGTTTCTTTTTTAACGAAAATTTTGTACTGGGAAAAATAGCAGCTCAGGATATTCTTGCCGGAAAAATCGTTACTAATGAAGACATCCTTGCTATGTCAGAACATTCATTAAATATTCCTTCGGGCATGCGTGCAATTACTATTCCGACTTCATTAATTCAAGGACTGGCTTCTTATATATACATAGGCTCAAAAATCGACCTTATTTCAATAAAATCACCGCCTGAATTTATTGCGCAAAATATAAAAATAATAGCACTGGAAACAACTGTAGACTATTCCGCAAAAGAAACAACCCCAAAAGAAACAACAGCTAAAGCACCTGAGCCACCAAAGCCATCTGACTCTTCCACACCTCTTGCCCCTGCGCAATTGGCACCGATAGACGATACAACTGCTTCGCCAGAATCTAATACAACAATATCCCCGTCTTCTGCGGGAATAAAAAGTACCAGTGCCGATAAAGCTCTGGGAATAACTATACTTGTACCTGTAGAAACCGCAAAAAAAATAATCTTTGCAATGATTGAAGGAAAATTACAAGTTATAACAAGAGGAAGAAATGATGATAAAATAATTAAACAATCCTCATCATCATTCTCTTCATCATCTTCTTCTATTCGTAAACTTCCTTCGGAAATAAGCTCGCTGTTGCCGCCTCCTCCATCAGGAACAGGAAAACTGCCTTCGCTGCCGGGAGTTGTCAGCCCTAAAAATATTCCTGTTGAACAGCCCAAAATTGAAGTAGAAGTTATTGAAGCAAATAATAAAAGACAAGTTTCCTTTAATGATACAAGAAAAAGTCCTGCAAGCACCTCTTCTAATAAAGATATAAAAGAACTTCTTAAGGGGCTAAACTAGGAGAAATTAATAAAGTATGTTGTTCAAGCTGTTAAAATTTATAAACTGTCATTCAGAGGGCTTTAGCCTGAAGAATCAGTTTGGTCTACAATGCAGGTCTTTTATTTTATTAATAATAATGCTTGCTCTCTCGTCTGCCTCTTTTGCTCAAGAAATCCCTAAAATAAGAGAACTTCCGTCAAATCCGACTCCTATTAATAATCAGATATTAAAAAATGACAAAAATAATATTTATAAAACACAAGCAATAACTAAAAAACTCGAAAAGAACCTCACTGTAACCGAAACTAATAAAACTACACAGTTAAAGGGCGGCGTTTCCGAGTTAAAAGCGATTGTCGGCAAGTCCCAATTAATAAGATTTGATGAACCTATTAAACGAATTTCTATAACAGATCCGAATCTTGCTGATCTTGTCATAATTTCTCCAAAAGAAATGCTTGTTAACGGGAAAGCAGGCGGTGAAACTTCTCTTATAATCTGGGGAGAAACCGGTAATCCAATTATGTTCAATCTTTTTGTGCAGAATGATTCAATAAACTTTGTTAAGGAAATTAAAAAAATAGCACCTGATGATGATATTAAAATTGATTTTATTAACTCCGGCAGTCAAACCGGAATGAAAGTTGCTATTTCAGGGCGTATTTCTTCTACCATAACAAGAGATAAAATTAAAAATCTTGTTACAGCTTACGGCTATACACTAATTGACAATACTGAAGCCCTTACTCCACAGATTATGCTTTCGCTCAAAATAGTTGAAATCAACAGAACAAAGGTTAAAAACAAAACTTCAAATTACTTAAAAGGTCCTCTGTCAAATGATTATATGACAAAAACGTTTGGCGTTGATGTCTCTGCCATTGACCCTTTAACTAGTACAAGAGTCAATGGCAATGATGCAGTAAGTATAATACAAAATCTTCTTAATATGACAGGAGGCTCAATAAAAAATACCCAAACAACATTTCCTGATGGCAACGGCTTTACTTTCTGGAGATGGAACATCACAGGTAATGATCAAACAGCACAAGTTTTTAAGGTAGCTGAAACCGAAGGGATCATCAGTATACTTGCAGAGCCTAAACTTATGGCAATAAACGGGCAGGCAGCAACTTTTAATGCAGGGGAACAAATACCTGTAGTCAAAGGCAGAGATGAATATGGTGGATTAATCATTGAATATAAGGATTCCGGAATAAATGTCTCTTTTACCCCAACAATACTAGAGCAATCAGGAAGAATTTTATTAAAAATAGCTCCTGAAATTAATCAACCCAGTGCTTCTGCAATATCAACTGTAGACGGATTCCCTATTTATGGATTTACAACAAGAAAAACAGATACCACTGTTGAACTTGAAGATAATCAGACAATGGTTATCGGTGGATTGATTCAAAAAAAATCAAATTTGCAAAAAACAAAAATCCCATATCTTAGCAATCTTCCTATAATCGGAAACTTATTGAATAATTCCACATATAATAAAGACGAAACTGAACTGATGATATTCGTAACTCCAACAATAATAAAACCTGATGATGTTGTAAACGGGGTCTGATAATGGCTAATTTAGATATGATAATTATTGACAGCAATTCTGACTCAAGAGATGAACTTATCGTTCTCCTTGAGCAATTTCACCAAATTGACGTTATTGGCGAATTTGATGACCTACTTGCAGGATACTCCGCAATCATTCAGGAAAAACCTCATATTGTATTTATAGATCTCTCCGAAAATGCAGATTTGAGCATAGAAATAATAGAAAAAATAACTTTAAAAAACAAAAATTGTGTAATATTGGTTTCTTCAGAAAACGTAAATACAGAGCTTGTTTTAAGGTCAATGAGAGCTGGCGCAAGAGAATTTTTGACAAAACCTGTTATGCTTGAAGACCTGAGTACAGCACTAAAAAAAATAAAAATGCTGCTTGAAAACCATGAAGGAAGAACTGCAGGACAAATAATTTCAGTATTCAGCAACAAAGGCGGCATAGGAAAAACAACTATAGCTACCAATTTGGCATTAAAAATATCCGAAACGACAGGAGAAAGAGTCTGTCTGGTGGATTTAAACCTTCAACTCGGAGATATTACAACCTTTCTGGATATAACCCCTTCTTTTGATATTTCTTATGTAATAACACATATAAGCAGAATCGATGAAGCCTTCCTTTTAAGTTCACTTGAACAGTATAAAAACAAAGAACTTTATATTCTTGCAGACCCTCCAAACCTAGAACAAGCGGAAGAAATTTCTTCAGAAGACATAACTTCTGTTCTCAGTATGCTTAAAGAGATGTTTTCTTACGTTATTGTTGACACGAGCAGTGGTTTCGATATGAAAACGCTTACATGTCTTGATATTTCTGATATTATCCTTCTTATTTCCATGGTAAACCTGCCTTCCATAAGAAATTGCCAGAGATGTATGGATCTTTTCCACCGACTTGAATATCAAACTAATAAAATAAAACTTGTAGTCAACCGCTATATAGAAGACGAAGAAATCACCATAGACGATATTGAAGATGCTCTGGAACATGAAGTTTATTGGAAAATACCAAATAATTATTTTGCAGTAATGTCTGCAATTAACAAAGGTATCCCGATTTCATCAATAGCTCCTGATTCAAATATTGACCTGAGTTTTACAGAATTAGCCGGAAAAATTACCGATAGTATAATGATTTTGGACCAACCGACAAAAGCATCAAATGCAAATTTAAAACTCCCATTTGGTCTAAATCTTGATACATTTAAAAATTTCAAATTGTTTAATAAATAGGAGCATCTATAATGTCCATCCGTGATCGACTTTCAAAACAATCCTCACCCCCGTCAGCGCCAACGGGAAGACAAGTGACGGTACAAAATAAAAAATTAAATACTGTTGATATATCAGCACTACAGGACATCAAAGACAAACTGCACATGCTGCTTATAGAAAAAATTAATGCTATAGCTGATTGGCAAAAAATAGGTGATTCCGAGCAAAATTCTTTTATCAAACAATTTATAGAAAGACGTATTGAACAGGATTTTGGGTCAACACCTTTAAGTACAATTGAAAGAGAGCAGCTGGTACAGGAAGTACGACAAGAAGTTAAGGGCTTTGGACCGCTTGATCCGCTTCTTTGCGACCCGAGCGTCTCTGATATCCTTGTAAACGGACCTGCTAATGTTTACGTTGAAGTTGGCGGCAAGCTCAGGAAAACTAATGTAAGATTTAAAGACAATGCTCACCTTATGAATATTATTGAAAGAATAGTATCAAAAGTAGGTCGGAGAATTGACGAAAAATCGCCCATGGTTGATGCAAGACTTCCTGACGGTTCCAGGGTAAACGCTATTATTCCTCCCCTTGCAATTGATGGAGCTTCTTTATCAATAAGAAGATTTAAAGCCGATGCTGCAACGATACAAAATCTGCTAACATGGGGTTCAATGACCGTAGCAATGGCAGAAACTCTAAAAGCTGCCGTCAAAGCTCATCTGAATATAGTAATCTCAGGTGGTACAGGCGCAGGCAAAACAACTCTTTTAAACAGTCTTTCTTCTCAAATACCGGAAGATGAAAGAATTGTAACAATAGAAGATTCGGCAGAGCTTTCGCTGCAACAGGAACACGTTGTAAGACTGGAAACAAGACCGGCAAATATAGAAGGTACAGGTGCAATTACAGCGAGAGATCTCCTGATAAACTCTTTAAGGATGCGCCCTGACAGGGTAGTAATAGGAGAATGCAGAGGAGCGGAAGCTTTTGATATGCTGCAGGCGATGAATACAGGTCACGATGGTTCCCTGACCACGCTTCACGCTAACACACCCAGGGATGCATGTTCCAGACTTGAAACAATGTGTATGTACACAGGAATTGATCTTCCTGAAAAGACTATTCGACAACAAATTTCATCAGCTGTTCATCTTATAATTCAAGCAAGCAGACTTTCTGACGGTTCCAGACGTGTTACTTACATCAGTGAAATTACCGGCATGGAAGGCTCAATTATAACCATTCAAGATATATTTAAATGGGAACAGTACGGTCTTGATGAAAACGGCAAAGTAATAGGGTGCCATGTCTCTACCGGTGTAAGACCTAAATTTGGTGATAAGTGTAAAGCAAAAGGAATCAAACTGCCTCTTGAAATATTTGACCAAAACGCTCCTGCTGTATATCTTTGTAAAAATCCGCCAAATGAAAAAGCCGTAAACAAGTCAAAAAACAACTCTCAAGCTGATGATCAAGACTCAATAGATGATATTATAAAACAAAGAAAAGCTCAGCGATTTAGGTAAAAATTAAATACAGGAATTAGTCAGAAATGAATCCGGAATTAGTAAGTATAATATGCGGTATTATAGCTTTTTCAATATATATGATGTTTTTCTCGGAAGAACCTCTGGATTCTGATATTGCGAAACGTCTAAAAGAAACCAAAGAAAAGAAATTTACCGCTGCAAGAAATAATGACGAGCTTTTTGACCAACTTAAATCTAAAAATGACAGTAAACTCAATAATATGCTGAAAGATTCTTCAGATTACAGACTTGCTTTTTTGGGAATATTTTTCAGGAAATTCGAATTTACAAATAAAATCAAAAAACTTTTAAAAATTGCCGATTTAAAAATCCCTATCGATTTTTTCTTTATAATAACAGGTGGCTTATTTTTACCGTTTTTTTTAATTAGTATAATAAGTAAATCTTTTTTATTTATTTTGCTGGGAATTGGAGCTGCAGCAATTCCTTATGGTGTTATCAAAATGAAAATTGACAAAAATTTGCAGCAATTTAATTTTTATTTTCCTGATACATTAGGATTAATCTCAAATTCATTAAAAGCGGGTCATTCTTTACTTTCTTCATTCCAATTAGTCTCAACCGAGTCGCCATATCCTATAAATAAACTTTTCAAAAACATTGCAGACGATATTTCTCTGGGAAGGGACATAAGAGAAGCCCTTGAAGATTTAACTAATAACATTCCCGGCAGTGAAGATGCCAAGTTCTTTATTACAGCAGTCCTTATTCAGAAAGAAATAGGGGGAAACCTTGCAGAAATTCTTGATACGCTCAATAATACAATAAGAGAAAGATTTAAATTAATAGGAATGATAAAAACACAAACATCTCAGGCAAAAATTTCCGGATTAGTTCTTGCACTTGCGCCTATTTTTATAACATTGCTCGTAAGTTTATTGAATCCATCATACATGACACCTTTATTTAATACCTTTCCAGGACATGTTGCTCTTGCAATAGCAATCGGAATGTCCGCCATGGGTTATATAATCATTAATAAAATCACTCAAATAAGAGTTTAACAAATATATCGGAGTGCTGCTAAAAAATGGAATTAATTATTATTACAATAACAGTCTTTTCTGTAGGTTACTTGATTTTTATGATCATGGATGACAAGGATGAAAGTGTGCAACGCAGACTTTCATCCTTGTCATCGAGTTCTGACAGAATAAATAAAAATAGACAAGAAGATGAAGACTCAAAAGATTTTTTAATAAAAAGTTTTAATAATATAGCAAAAAATATAGCAGAAAAATCCAAAAATCTTATCATACAAAAACAATTACTTTCTGAAGCCGGATTTGCAAGCGATGAGGAGACCGTTTTAAAACATATTTCAAAAAAAGTTGTTTTTGCCTCTGTTTTAGGTGTACTTGCATTAATACTGCTTTTTCAGGCAAACTCCACCCCGCTTGTTAAAACGATGCTAATTATAATAGTACCTTTATTTGGATTTAAATTTCCGGATATAGTACTAAAATCTAAAGCAAAAAAAAGAGCCGAAGAAGTAACTTACAGTCTTCCTGATGCTCTTGATTTGCTGACAGTCTGCGTTGAAGCAGGACTAGGTCTGGATTCTGCAATTTCAAGAGTATCTCAAGAACAAAGAAACAGTGCTCCCATTCTTTCACAAGAACTTCAAAGAGTAAACAAGGAGGTTCTTTCAGGTATTCCAAGATCAGATGCTTTTAGAAATTTATTAAAAAGAAATAGTTCCGAAGAATTAAGATCTTTTGTAAGTTTATTAATTCAATCTGATAAATTTGGGACAAGTATTGCTCAATCTTTAAGAGTATATTCTGAAACTGTAAGAGTAAAGAGAAGACAAAAAGCCGAAGAATTAGCTTCAAAAGCAGGCGTAAAAATGTCTATACCTCTAATATTGTTTATTTTGCCCGCAACATTCATTGTAATTCTTGCTCCTGCTGCAATAAGCATGATTTCTTTATTTTCTTCCACCGGAGGACCGTAGATTTTTTTAGTGGTTTATAAATATTTGTTTACAGTTAAAATATTCTGACCACAAAACAAAAAATTTATCATAAAATAGTATTGACACTCAAATAATAATTTTATGTTGTTAATTTATTTTTAAATTAGGAAAAATACGATTATGGATAGCGAAAAGGGTTTTAGTAAAACAGCATTATATGAAGAACATAAAAAAATAGGAGCAAAAATGGTTCCTTTCGCCGGATGGGAAATGCCTCTTCAGTATTCCGGCATTATAGAAGAACATTTGACAGTAAGAAAAAAAGCAGGTTTATTTGATGTTTCCCACATGGGACAAGTTTTTATCAGCGGAAAAGATTCAATAAGCTTTCTTCAAAAGCTTGTTCCTCAAGATATTTCTAAATTACCTTCAGGAAAAGCTGTTTACACTCAACTTATTAACGAAGAAGGCGGCATAATTGATGATTTAATTATTTATCGTCTTGATAATGACAACAATTACAGATTTTTACTTATAATAAATGCCTCCAGAATAGAGGAGGATACAGCATGGCTTTTAGGCAATAAAGAAAATTCGGATTTGGTTATAGACAATCAATCAAATAACCTTTCAATGATTGCATTACAAGGACCTTTGGCTTCTGATATTCTAGCTAATATGGGAATAACAAAAGAAAATCAGCCAAAAAGATTTTTTATAAAAGAATCAAAACTGTTAAATACAGATGTTTTGGTCGCTTCTACAGGATATACCGGAGAAGACGGATTTGAAATAATTATAAAAAATGAAGAAGCTGCAAGATTATGGGAAGAAATTTTGTCAAAAGGCGAAAAATTCGGACTAAAACCTATTGGACTTGCTGCCAGAGATACTTTAAGACTTGAAGCAGGTTTATTTCTTTATGGTCAGGATATGAACGAAAATACAACTCCTGTTGAGGCTTCTCTTACCTGGACAATTTCAAAGGACAAGAAAGAAGATTATTTTGGAAAAAATAAAATTTTATCTCAAATTAATCAAAAGAACGAAGCCAAAAAACTTGTCGGGTTTAAAATGATTGATAAGTCAATTCCAAGACATGATTACAGGATTTATATAAATAATGAAGATGCCGGCGTGGTAACAAGCGGAGGAGTGGCCTCTTTTATCAGTGAAAACATTGGACTCGGCTACATAAATACTGGCAAATCGACCTCAGTCGGAACAAAAATTGATATCATGATACGGGGCAAATTACATCCAGCGGAAATTGTTAAAAGACCGTTTTATTCACATAATTAAAATCATAAATTCAAACGAGCGCTAATATAAAAGAGGACTGAAAAATGACAACAGATATGACAAATATTTTATGTACAAAGAGTCACGAATATTTAGTTAAAGAAAATAAAATTTTAAAAATCGGAGTTACCGATTTTGCTGTTGAACAACTTGGTGATGTTGTCTTTATTGAACTTCCTGAAGTTGATTCATCATTCAAAAAAGGTGATATTTTTGGAACTATAGAATCCGTCAAAGCCGCTTCTGAATTATATTTGCCGGTTAGCGGAACAGTTGTTGAAATTAACGAAAAAGTTGTAGAACAACCTGAATTAATCAATAACGACTGTTTTGGAGAAGGATGGCTCGTTAAAATTAAAGATTTTAAAGAATCTGAAATCGCAGAAACTATGACATATCAAGAATACAAAGAATTTATTCAAGAGGAAGATTAATTTGCATAACTTTTTGCCGCATACCAAGGAAACCCGCCAGGAAATGCTTAATGAAATCGGGTTGAATTCTATTGAAGATTTATTTATTAACATTCCTGCAAAAGCAAAAATCAATAATTTAAATATTCCTGAAGGATTAAGCGAACTTGAAGCAAAAAAACGCTTACAAGAACTTGCTAATAAGAACAAAACTGCACAAAACTGCATATCTTTTCTGGGAGGAGGAACTTATAACAGGTATATTCCCAGCTGTATAAACACTATTACCCAGCGTTCAGAATTCATTACAGCTTATACCCCTTATCAACCCGAAGTTAGTCAGGGAACTCTTCAGGTTATTTATGACTACCAGTCAATGTTATGCAACTTAACCGGCATGGATGTTGCCAATGCGTCTGTTTATGATGGTGCTACAGCCTGCGCAGAAGCAATACTTATGGCGTCCAGAATAACAAAAAAGACAAAAGCGTTAGTTAGTTATGTTTTAAATCCTGATTACAAGAAAGTTATCCGGACATACTGCTATGGTGCAGGAATTGAAATCGAGTATCTAAGTATTTCAGAAGGACATTCGGAAATATCCGATGAAATAAACCTTGATGATTACGCTTGTGTACTAATTCAGAATCCGAATTATCTTGGTTGCACAGAAAATCTGGTTAAAATCTCTGAAAAAACAATAAATTCTAAGGCTAAACTTATAATTTGTGCTGATATTGTAAGTCTTGCAATACTTAATAATCCTTCGAAATACAATGCGGATATTGTTGTCGGAGATCTTCAGCAGCTGGGCTTAGGAATGAATTATGGCGGACCGCACTGCGGATTTATTGCCTGCAAAAACGAATATTTGAGACAAATACCCGGAAGAATTGTAGGCTTATCAAAAGACAGGGATGGAAGCGATGCTTTTACCCTGACAATTCAAACCAGAGAGCAGCATATCAAAAGAGAAAAAGCCGCAAGCAACATTTGCTCTAATCAAGCGCTTATGGCACTTACTGCAACAATTTATCTTTCTGTGACAGGACCTGAAGGACTAAAAGAAATTGCAAATATTTCGGTGCAAAGAGCGCATTATCTTGCGGAAAAACTCAATGAAATTAAGGGAATTAAAGTTTTATATTCTGATTTTCTCAATGAATTTGCGATAAAAGTTGAATCTGTTTCTGCTGATGAACTTATTAAAAAGCTTGAAGCGGAAAATATTCTGGCAGGAATCAATCTGGGTAATAAATTTAAAGAATTTGAAGACTGTATCTTAGTTGCAATAACCGAAATGAATGAAGTTCAGGATCTAGATAAATTTATAAGCGTATTGAAAGAAATTTTGTAAGTCTTCTCGTGAACAGAACAGATTGCCACGTCGAGGCTTCGCCCCCTCCTCGCAATGACAACAGAACAAAAAAAGAAAAATATGAACAAATATAACGACCTTATACAAAAAGACCTTAAATACCTCTGGCATCCTTTTACCCAGATGAAAGACCACGAAACAGACGAGCCTATCATCATTGACAGGGGAAAAGGCGTTTACTTGTGGGACTTAAAAGGGAACAAATACATTGACGGGATTTCTTCATGGTGGGTAAATACACTCGGTCATTCGCATCCCCGTCTTAATGAAGCCCTTAAAAAACAAGTGGAAAAGATTGAACATGTTCTACTTGCGGGATTTTCACATGAACCTGCTATAGAGCTTGCTGAAAGACTCGTTAATCTAGCACCTCCTGAAATAACAAAAGTTTTTTATTCTGATAACGGCTCTACTGCTGTTGAAGTCGCACTTAAAATGGCATATCAATACTGGCAGCAAAGCGGATTTCCAGAAAAAAGCAAGTTTATTGCCCTAAAAAACTCGTATCATGGCGACACTTTAGGAGCTGTTTCAGTAGGGGGAGTTGATGTATATCACAAAATCTACAAACCGCTTTTGTTTGAAGTATTTCAGGCAGATTCTCCATACTGTTACCGTTGTCCTGCAAATCAAAAACAGGATTCCTGCAATATAGAATGTTTGAATTCTGTAGAAAAAATACTGGAAAAACATGCCGGAGAAGTGGCGGGTATTATAATAGAACCCCTTGTTCAAGCGGCCGGAGGAATGATTATTTATCCTTCACAATATATTACAAAGCTCCGAAAGCTTTGTGACAAATATAATATTCTTCTCATAGATGATGAAGTTGCAATGGGGTTTGGAAGAACAGGAAAAATGTTTGCTTTTGAGCACTCAAATATCGTTCCTGACATAATTTGCCTTGCAAAAGGCATAACGGCAGGGTATCTTCCTCTCTCTGTCACGATGACCTCCGATAAAATTTATCAGGCGTTTTATGATGATTATGAAAAGCTGAAAACTTTTTTCCACGGACACAGCTTTACAGGAAATCCGCTTGCTGCAAGCATAGCTGTTGAAAATTTAAAAATTTTTGAAGAAGAAAAAATTATAGATTCTATTCAGCCTAAAATTAAAAAACTTGAAATTGAACTTAAAAAATTCAGAGAGCTTGAATGTGTCGGGGATATTAGGCAGATAGGAATGATTGGCGCAGTTGAAATTGTTAAAAACAAAGAAACAAAAGAATCTTATGATTTTGAAGAAAGAATAGGCTCAAAAATATATAAAGAAGCCTTAAAGAAAGGTGCTATCCTGCGCCCTCTAGGAAATATAATTTATTTTATGCCTCCATACGCAATAACGGAAGAAGAAATAGAACAACTTACAGACATTGCTTTAGAAGCTATAAAGATTTCAGCAAATTAACCGTTTATATCAAGTTTGTTTCCTAACGATTGAGATAGGATTTGTTCATATTTTTGAGTTTCTTGTTCAACTCTAAATATTTGATTTTGCAGATTATCTTCTTTTTTTGGTTTTTTAGGCATAATTTTTTTTGCAGCAGTTTCCCATAAATTTGCATCAACTTTTTTTGAAAAAATAGTACTTTCTCCTACATCAATTTTCGGTATGTTAACCGGATTTAAAACAAATTTTTTATTATTAACAGGCGTATCCGCCATAATAAATCTCCCTTTATGTGTGATATATATCTCTGTTTTCGACATGATTTTAATGAAACTTTAGGCTTTTACAACAAAAATTAACATTTCTTAAACTACTAAACAGGAATATTTAAATTTGCAGGTTATGTTGTAAGATTGCTTTGTAATAAGTATGATAATAGTAGAAATAACAAAATCATTGCCTTGTGACGATATAAAATAAATTTATGAAAAATAACCACAAAATCAGCCTGGGTCTTATTAATTTTACAAACTGTCTGCCAATTAACTATACATTGGAAAAGTGGGCACTGGAAAACATTATTTTAAGTTGGGGACATCCTGTTTTAATAAATCGGCTCATATATGACGGACAGCTTTACGTTGCCCCTGTTTCTGCTTTTGAATACATAAAGAATGAAAACGATTATGTTCTTATTAAAGAAGCGTGTATAACTTCTGATGCGGAATGCGGAAGTGTAATTCTTTTTTCTAACCATAAATTAGAGGATTTAGCCGGAAAAAAAATCGGAATTCCTCATAATTCGGCAACTTCAATAAATATGCTAAAAATTATACTTAACGAAAAAGGAATTTTATCAGATACAACAAATCAAATAAATTTTGTTGAACATAAATATAAAAAACCTCTAAAAGAAGCCCTTGAAGAAGAATTTGACGCTGTTTTATATATAGGAGATCAGGCGTTAATTTCCAGAATCAAACATAACAGTACATTGTTGCAGTACGACCTCGGCAAATTATGGAAGGAGCTTACAGGACTTCCTCCCGTTTTTGGCACCTGGGTGGCGAGAGCCGACTGGGCAGTTACTCACAAAGATGATTTCGATCGGATAAAATTTTTAATCAATAAAGCAGTTGAAGCCGGTCTTGGTATGTATTTTAATGATGTAATCCAAAAAGCGTCTTCAGAATTGGATTTACCGGATTACGTCATTAAAGATTATTTAACTGACAAAATTAAATATAATTTCACACCCGAACATGAAAAAAGTCTTAATCTTTTTAAAAAGCTTTATAACAAGCTTAATGACCATTCCGAAGCAATTAGTTATTTATAATAAAAATGATACAAGATTGGAAAATATATGAAAATAATTAAAAATACTATAATAACTATATTTTGTCTGGTTCTTTTGTTTGGCTCGGCAGCAATTTGGGCATACAAAAACAATTATGAAAATGCACAAACGCCTGTTGAGTACGTTCTTTCCTCCATAGAAAATACCAATGTAACTCCTGAAGGGGTTTTTAACAGAGCATGGAGAATAGTTAAAAACAATTATGTTGATTCAACCTGCAACCATCAGAATTGGGAAAAATGGCAGCAAAGATATGATGACAAAATAAAAAACAAAGGCGACTCTTACGTTGCTATAGAAAGTATGATTGAAAGCTTAAATGACCCCTATTCAAGGTTTTTAAAGCCTGATGAGTTTGCAGAGCAGGATAGAAGCATAGAAGCAAAACTTTTTGGTATAGGTGTCCATATAGCAGACATTAAAGGCAATGCTGTTATTGTAAATGTCATAGAAGATACTCCAGCCGCAAAATCAGGTCTAAAAGCAGGTGATAGAATTTTAAAAGTAGGAAATAAATCCACAAAAGGACTTTCACTAAAAGAAGTTGCTGATTCAGTAAGAGGAAAAGCAGGAAGTAAAGTTGTTTTGACTATTTTAAGGAATAAAAAACAATTAACCAAAGCAATTTTAAGAGAAGAAATAAAAATTAAATCCGTTAAATACAAAATACTGGATAATAAATACGCTTATATAAAAATATCAACATTCATAAGCACAGACACCGCCTTTGAAGTAGCAGAAGCATTACAGGCAACTAAAAAATCAAAAGGTATAATAATTGATTTACGCGGAAATCACGGCGGGCTCCTTCCTAACGCAATTATGATCTCTAATATGTTCATAAAAAAAGGCATAATAGTCAGTGTTGTTGATAGAAACGGCGGAAAGCAAGAGTTCAAAGCAGAACCTGACAGCATAATGACGACAAAGCCGACAGTTGTTCTCATAAACAATGAGTCTGCAAGTGCCAGCGAAATTTTAAGCGGGGCATTGAAAGACCACAAAAGGGCTTTGCTTATAGGAGAAACAACCTTCGGCAAGGGGCTTGTACAAAGGATATTAAAATTGCCTGATGGTTCGGGAATAAACTTAACTGTAGCCAAATATTTAACGCCTAACGGCAATGACATAGGGCATAAAGGAATTAAACCGGACTATAAAGTTGTTATGACAGAAAAAGAATTCTTTGCTGGAAAAGATCTCCAGTTAAATAAAGCTAAACAAGTGCTTGCAACTGAACTTAACAAACCCAAATTAGCTGCTGTTAATTAATTGTGATTAAGAACCTCTTTCGATAATCAGCGCAATGTCATTTGAAATAAAACTTTATAAAACTTTACACTGCAATACAAAAACAATATCGGCAGACGGGTTAAAAAAGCCTGTAAATAAAGGCTGTAAAAAGCCCTAGCATTGCTTATTTTTTTTAATATAATTGTTTAAATATTTTAAAATTTCAAATAAAAGTTACCTTTACATAACTTTTATAGTTAAATATTTATTAAGAATAAAATGGTACTATATTATTATTCTCTAGTTTATTAATAAAAGTGAGTTAATTAAGACAAAAGAGGTTGAATATCCGTGGTTGATAAATTTAATTCATTAGGCTTAAATGAATCCATTCATATTACATCAATAGAAGGTGCCAATCAGGCTAACATTAAAGTTGTCGGTGTCGGCGGCGGTGGCGGAAACGCTGTTAATCGTATGATTGCGGCAGGACTTAGCAGTGTTGATTTTTGGGCGCTTAATACAGATGCTCAAGTCTTGCAAATGTCAAGCGCACAAAGCAGAATTCAACTTGGAAGTAAATTAACAAACGGCTTAGGCGCTGGTGGTGATCCTTCAAAAGGCGAAAAAGCTGCCGAAGAGAGCAAAGATGAAATAATGAAATCTCTTGACGGTGCAGATATGGTATTTATTACCGCTGGTATGGGCGGAGGCACCGGTACAGGCGCAGCTCCCGTAGTTGCTCAAATAGCAAAAGAACTCGGTGCTTTAACAGTCGGCGTTGTTACAAAACCATTCAGTTTTGAAGGTCGCCGCAGAATGAATCAGGCTAATGCAGGTCTTGAAAAGCTCAGAGAAAATGTAGACAGCCTTATTGTTGTTCCTAACGACAAGTTAATTGAAGTTGTTGAAAGAAGAACTACAATTAGAGAAGCTTTCTATGTTGTTGATGAAATATTACTCCGCGGTGTTCAAGGCATTTGCGATATAATTACAACACCAGGCTTAATCAACGTTGACTTTGCAGATGTTAAGTCTGTTATGTCAATGTCAGGTTCAGCTCTTATGGGTATCGGCAGAGGAAGCGGCGAAGGCAGAGCCCTTGAAGCAGCTAGAATTGCCGTTAATTCACCTCTTCTGGAAACATCAATACACGGCGCAAGCGGCGTAATCTTCAACGTAACAGGCGGTCCTGATATGACCATTCATGAAGTTTACGAAGCGGCTGAAGTTATTCACGAATCTGTTCTTGATGATGCTATCGTTATATTTGGTGCTGTGGTTGATGACAGAATTCAAGGAGAAATCCAAATTACTGTTATTGCAACAGGATTTGACCTTAAACCTCAGGGTGCTGAGAAATCAATTGCTGATCCTCTTTCCTTGTTCACAACAGCAAGCACAAGTGCTTCACCATTAAAGAAAAAGACATCTCAGGAAACAGCAAGCACTATGTTAGATCTTGATATTCCCGAATTTTTAAGAGATAAAAAACCTTTTAAAATCTAGGATTTTATAATTCAATGCAAAAGATAGAGGGTTTTTAAAAGCCCTCTATCTTTATAGTAAACTCGAATTGCTAAATCGCCAAAATTGTCATTGCGAGCAAAGCGAAGCAATCTATAAAAAACAAAAGGAAATTTAGATGAAAAAAATTGTGTCTTATTCATATATTCCATTAAAAATTCTGGAACAAAATTTAAAATCTGATGCCAAAAATAAAAATGGCGAGGTTATTCAAATTAATATGGACGGGGCTATAGGTAAAGAATTAGTTCCCGGAAAATTAAAAAATATTTTTACCCACGATCTTTGCGGGTGCAGTTCTTCATTTATTTTAGCCAGATGCAAAAACGGAAATCCATTCGCGATAATGACACACTTTCCTCCAGATTATGCATCGGTACATAGACAAGAGATATCAAGACTTTTAAGACAAAATGAGCGTTTTATTGATACGTCCAAAGCCGTAACCTTTCTTTTTTTAGCGCCTGAACAATCTATTAATAAAATTTCGACTAACACTTATGACAGTGGTGATGATAAATTGTTTAATGAAATCCATAAGACTTTATCTAATTTTTTCAAAGACAAAATAAACGTTAAACCTTTATTTTATAACTCTAAAGGTGACAGCAGGGTTTTTATAGTCAATCTACCTTCGCAAAAAGGCGAAAAGATTACATACAAAGCCGTCGGTAATAATAGAGGCACTGTAGGGATTATGTAATATAAAAACAAAACTTAAAGAGCAAGTACAAAATACTTGCTCTTTTTTTAAAACTTATAATCTAAACTAATTTAATACTCTATGCCTTGTCTTGCCATAACACCTTGATCAAAATAGTGTTTAATGGGTTTCATTTCTGTAACGAGGTGAGCCATTGAAACAAGTTCAGGGTGCGCACGTCTGCCGGTCATTACAATTTCCATATTTTTCGGTCTATTCATCAGAACTTCTTTAATTTCTGCAATTTTTATCATGCCAAGATCAGCACAGACGTTAATTTCGTCCATAATAACAAGCTGATATTCTCCGTTCATTATAGCTTCTTTTGCAAAGTTCCAGCCGTTTCTGGCTTCTTTATAGTCTTCGATATTAACATTATGCGAATAAACAACTCTGTCCAGTCCAAACTGTTTAACTTCCAGATTAGGCATTAATTTTGAGGATGAAAGAATTTCGCCGTAATAATTTATCTGGTCGCCTTTTGCAAATTGTATAATTAAAACTTTCCAGCCATGCCCTATAGCTCTAAGAGCCAAACCCAGAGATGCTGTTGTTTTGCCCTTGCCGTCTCCTGTGTAAATTTGAATATAACCATGCTCCAGCAATTTATGTTCCTCCGAAAAAATACTTTAATTAGTTCCAGACAATTTTATTGGTTATTAACCTCTGCTCTACTTTTATTTTCTAAATTTACCGGCTACCTCTATTTTACAGGTAACAACCCCCTAATCTCCTCCTTTTTTTATACGATTAATTTTTGGGCAGAATAAATATTTTCAGTCTAATAATTCTAAGAATAAATCATAAGACCAATTATTTAATTAACTTTGGACTTCATAAAAGAACTATAAAGAACTTATTCCAATCAAGCAAATTTGATACTTTATAGTTACAATTAATTATAATTACCCGACAAATTCTTCTTATATACTTTCCAGCTTTTGAAATTCTATAAAACATTTTGAATTGGGTATAAATAATAATTTATTTAATATATTCATGTTAATTCAAAGGTTTTCCTGTGTATCATTTTAAAAAAAGTATGTTTACAATTGTTTTTTTAAGAAAGGTGACTATAGTGATAGCAAAAGCATTTCTGCGTTTAAAAAAAATTAACTTAAAAAAAATAAATAAATATGCTTTATCTATTGCAATGTAGATTTAGAGGCATTATGCGGTTTCTTTATAAAATAATTTATAGTATGCAAATCTTTATATTATTTCGGAATTTCATTCATGCTAATACCGAAAATCCGAAATTTTAAAGTTTTGTTTCATGCAATGTTAAAATATTTACAATGCTTTAAAAAAGAAATCAGGATATGAAATATTTATTGCAAACCTTTTCTTTTCCTAATGTATTTACAAAATAACTGAAGATAAATAATTGCTTATTTTGTTCAATTTTGTTAAATTTTTGTAATAATGTAATCAAAAAAGGAATATGCTATGAGTGAATGCTGTTTAAAAATTGCTGTACCAAATAAAGGTCGCTTATCTGAAGATGTAATGGATTTGCTTCAGAGAGCAGGTTTAACTATTTCCAAAAACGAGCGAACTCTTTATGCAACTACGCAGGATGGAAATTATACAGTGATTTTTGTCAGGACGCAGGATATTCCCAGCTTTGTAAGTGACGGTGTAACAGATTTAGGTATTACAGGTCAGGATATAATTGCGGAAACAGGTGTGCCTGTTGAAGATATTATGGAGTTAAATTTCGGGCATTGCAAAATGGTTATAGCCACAAAAGAAGAATCCCCTGCAAGCACAGTAGAAGAGCTTCCTGACGGCATTAAAATAGCAACATCCTTCCCGAATATTGCCAGAAAATATTTTGAAAAACTCGGCAAAAAAGTTCATATAACAGAAGTTTCAGGAGCAACAGAAGTTACACCGCAATTAGGTCTTGCAGATGTCATTGTGGATATTACTTCCAGCGGTTCTACATTGAAAAATAATAAATTAAAAATCATAGGAAATATTTTACAGTCAAAAGCTGCTATAATAGGACGTCCCGGAATAAAAAATGAGCAGCAAGTCAAAATAAACGCTTTTGTAAGAGCTATAAAATCTGCTTTAGACGCTGAAGAGAAAAAATATTTAATGGCAAACCTGCCTAAAGCATCTTTAGCCAAAATAAAAGAATTCATGCCTGGTGTTACTTCTCCTACTGTTACCATGCTTTTGGACAATGACAGCGAAGTCGCCATACATGTCGTTATAGAGAAGAAAAAAGTTTATGAAAATATTGAACAATTAAAGCAACTCGGTGCAACAGGCATACTTATAATGACTGTTGACCAGATGGTGCCTTAATAAGACAGATTCTTAATACTTTTCTTTTAAAGCAAAATAACCTGCTGCTCCGATTACACCGAGGGTTACGCCTGCCAGCGTAATTAAACTGGCTCTTGGATTATGGTCGATTTGTTTTTTAACTTTTTCCAGAGTAGGATGTTTTGCTATATTATACCCGACTTTATAGCCTAAATTTGCCGCGAGTTTCATTCCGTAACCGGCTTTTCCTACGATATTCCCAAAGCTTTTAAGATTATCAGCTTTCTGTGAGATTTTTTCCCTGGTTTTCATAAATACTTTCCTCCTTAAAGAAATGAACACTCAAGCTTTCCCTGATTTACATATCACATATTAAATTCAATTATTGATTTATAAATTGCCCACAGGAGTATAAAAATTATTTATTAAATAACTCGAATTTCTAAAATTAAATTTATGGGTCATTGCGAGTAGAGTCTTTAGTTCGAAGAATTTATCTAAAAAAGTATTTAAGATTAAAACCCCAAAAGAGACAGATGTTTCGCTTTGCTCAACATGACAATAAGAAAATTAATTGGCAATTAACACTATAAAATGGAAAAAAAATAAAATTTTTCTATGGTTTATGTATAATTTAAAAGATACATGAGCGAGAATTGGAATTTGGAAATAACTTTATCAAAAACTATAGGCTTAATTGCAGGAGACGGAGAACTTCCCGTCAGTCTTTCTAAAAATGCAGCAAAGAAAGGCCATGAAATAGTTGCAATGTCCCTTTCCTCTACCAACAGGAAAGAGCTGGAAGTGCATTGCAAAAAAGTCTATTCCTGCGGGGCGGGAGAAGTACAAAAAATGGTAGATATTGCACATCAGGAAGGAATAACACAGATTACTTTCGTTGGAAAAGTAAGCAAAACAATGCTTTTTAGAAATCCGCGATTGGACTCAAGGGCTATTTCTCTTTTAAAACAGGCTAAAAGACTTAATGATGACGCTTTAATGCTTAAACTTGTGGACTCACTTGCCGAAGACAACTTAATTGTTATAGACCAGACAATTTTCTTAAAAGAATATTTCCCGACAAAAGGTGTTATAGGCAAATATCATCCTGACGATCTTCAACAAGTTGATATAGAATACGGCTTTCAAATAGCAAAAGGAATAGGCGGGCTAGACTTAGGGCAAACAGTAGTGGTTCAGGACAAAATGGTTCTTGCTGTCGAAGCCATAGAAGGTACGGACAGGTGCATTGAAAGAGGATGCAGGTTGGGAAACAAAAAAGCTGTTGTGGTTAAAGTCAGTAAACCGGAACAGGATAAACGTTTTGATGTTCCAACAGTAGGACTTAGAACTCTTAAAAATATCCAAAAGTTCGGCGGAAAAGTTCTGGCTATCGAAGCAAACGAAACTTTTGTAGTAGAAAAAGAAAAGATGATCGAATTTGCAGACAGAAATAAAATGGTATTTATAGCGGTATGAAAAAGATATTTATAGTTACAGGCGAGCATTCGGGAGATATACATGCTTCTTATATAGTCAGGGAATTAAGAAAATTGAATCCTGATATCAAAATCGAGGCAATAGGCGGTAAATCACTTGAAGCTGAAGGCATAAAACTTTTTAGCGACCACAGCAAAATGGCAGTAGTCGGGCTAGATGCCTTTAAAAGCCTCTTTAGCCACATAAAACTCGGGCAAAACCTTGTTAATTATTTAACATTGGAATATCAACCCGATCTCGTTTTACTTATAGATTACGGCGGCTTCAACCTCAGACTTGCCAGAGAACTTAAAAAACACGGAATTAATATATTTTATTATATTTCTCCGCAAGTATGGGCTTCTCGAAAAGGCCGCATAAGTAAAGTTAAAAAATATGTTAATAAAATGATGACAATTTTTCCGTTTGAAGAAAAATTATATAAAGAAAAAGGCGTAAATGCTGAATACGTCGGGCATCCTTTAATTTCGCAACTTCCAAGGGATTTCGACAGGGAAGATTTTATAAAACAAAATAACATAGACCTGAATAACAAAATTGTCGGAATTTTCCCCGGCAGCAGGAAAATGGAAATCAATTATCTAATGCCGATTTTTCTTGAATCGGTAAAACAAATTCATACCCATTCCAAAAAAGTCCAGTTTTGTCTTGGGCAAGCACCGAATATTGACGACAAACTGATAAACAAATACCTTGATGCTTTTACAAAAAAAGAAAATATCGAGATAAAAGTGCTTAAAAACCAAAATCATGCACTTCTTTCAAGTTCTGATGCGGTAATTCTTGCGTCAGGCACAATAACTTTGGAAGCTGCAATGTATGGAACACCTATGGTTATAAGCTACAAAGCTCCTTATCTGGCTTATTTCCTTTATCTTTGCGTAAGATATTTAAAATTTGTTTCTCTCCCAAACATAATAGCGGGCAAAAAAATTGTAGAAGAATTTATTCAGCAAAAAGCAAAACCTGAACTTATTTCTCAAGAAATTCTCGCTTTGCTTTATAATAACGAGAAAAAAGAACAAATGGTACATGAATTAGGACAAATTCAAAACACGCTGGGCGAAAAAATAGCTTCCAAAGAAGTGGCAAAAATTGTAAACAATTACTTGGGGAAAACAAGAGCATAATATGACTGAAAGACATGATTATGAAGAAAGAAAAGTAACCCGATTTGCGAATTTGGCGTATGCAGGAATTAAAATTCTTGATGTTTCATGCAAATTTAATAATATTAATTACAATCTACAGACAAAATCAGCCATCTTTGCCCTCTGGCATGGCTGGCAATACGGGCTACTAGGTGTCCCCTCAAGAAACGACCTGAATCTTTTAATAAGCCCGAGTCTTGACGGAGAAGTCATAGCAAGAGTTACTGAAAAACTCGGATTTTCAACAGTTCGAGGTTCAATGAAAAGGGACGGTTCAAAAGCTTTAAGAGAAATCCTGAAAGTGCTTAAGGCTGACAAAGCTATTGCTTATACGATAGATGGACCCAAAGGTCCTATCTGTAAAGTAAAAGAAGGTGTTATAAAAATTGCCCAGATGTCGCAGAAACCTATAATTCCACTGGTTCCGACTGTCAACCGGAAATTTGAAATAAATTCCTGGGACAGGTACAAAATACCGCTGTTTTTCGCGACTGTAACAAATACATACGGTGAACCGATTTATGTTCCTAAAAAACTTTCGGAGGATCAAGTCGAAGAATACAGGCTTAATCTGGAAAACGAACTTTTTAGACTACAAAAAGAAACCCAAAAATCTTAGCAGGTTATAACAGTTATTCCTGTATCACCGTAAAATTTTGTTTTATAAATTTTAAATTCTGTTTTATCTGTTATTTCTTGAATATTCAGAGTTGATGAATGTTCAAGTATGATAAACCCTTCCTGCGATAAAATTTTATTTTCCCGAATTTTTCTCAAAACAGGTTCATACAATTCTGAAGCATAGGGCGGATCAATAAAAACAAAATTAAATTTTTCGTTAATTTTATCTAAAACTTTTAAAGCGTCTGAAAGAATTAATTGTGTTTCAAAATTACCGAAGTTTTGAAGATTTTTTTTGATAATATCAGAATGGTGTGGATTTTTTTCAACAAAGACTGCTTTTTTTGCCCCCCTGCTTAAAGCTTCCAATCCCATAATTCCGCTGCCCGCAAACAAATCAAGCACTCTTGTTTCCCCTTCGTAAAAAACAGTACCCGATTCATTGAGCTGAATTATATTGAATACACTTTCTCGAACTTTTGAGGAAGTAGGTCTTACATCCTGCCCTTTGACAGTCTGAATTGCTTTTCCTTTTTGAGTTCCGCCTGTTATTCGCATTATTTTTGCCTTTTTTCAAAACAAGAAAAATAAAATCTTGGGGTTTAAATTTATTATAAATTTGCTATAATACTTAATACGAGGGGATGCGAAAAATTAATTCCGCATCCGATAATGAAAGTTATCTTTTATAGAGAATGTAAAGAGTTACTATTACAACTAGTAACTCTTTCTCGTTTAAAAGAATCACCATATTATCCCCCTTTCTAGCCAGAGGGCTGGCATGGCTCGTATTAAGTTTTCAAGGTTCTAAAAGTTAAACTTTTGCAGGCTCTTTAGCTTCTTCATTCATCATATACTGGGGAATAAAGCTTGTATTAAAGTCGCCGTCTATAAATTTAGGATGTTTAAGGATTTTTTGATGGAAAGGTATGGTCGTTTTTACACCGGTAATTGCATATTCATCAAGAGCCCTTAGCATACGGATTCTTGCTTCTTCCCTGTCTTTGCCCCAACAAATAAGCTTGCCCATCAAAGAGTCATAAGTCGGTGGGATTTTGTAATTTGAATACATGTGACTGTCAACTCTCACTCCAGGACCGCCTGGAGCTATATACCCATCGATTTTCCCCGGACATGGCATGAAGTTTTTATCGGAATCTTCCGCATTAATTCGGCATTCGATAGCATGCCCGTGAATTTTCATATCTTCTTGCGTAAAAGACAATCTTTCGCCGGCTGCTACTCTGACCTGCTCTTTCAAAAGGTCAACACTAAAAATCATTTCCGTAACAGGATGTTCTACCTGAATCCTTGTATTCATTTCCATAAAATAGAAATTATTTTTATTATCAAGAAGAAATTCTATTGTTCCTGCGCCTTCATAGCCTATTCCTTTTGCCGCATTTATAGCTGCCTGCCCCATTTTTTCTCTGACTTCTGCTGTAATTACAGGAGAAGGAGCTTCTTCCAGAAGTTTCTGGTGTCTTCTCTGGATACTACAATCTCTTTCACCGAGATGAACAACATTTCCGTACTGGTCAGCAATAATTTGAACTTCTATATGTCTCGGATTTTCAAGGTATTTTTCCACATAAACACCGCCGTTGCCAAAAGCACATCTTGCTTCTGACTGGGCGAGATTATACATTTCTTCAAGTTCGCCTTCATGCCTGACGATTCTCATCCCTCTTCCGCCGCCGCCGGCTGTAGCTTTTACAATTACAGGATATCCTACTTTTTCAATCCATGGCTTAATTTCATTAACATCGTCCACCAGCCCGATTGTCCCAGGAACTGTAGGAACATCATTTTCAATCATTGTTTTCTTTGCCGAAGCTTTATCGCCCATAGCTCTTATGTTTTCAGGAGAAGCTCCGACAAATTTAATATTGTGATCGCGGCAAATTTCCGCAAATTCAGCGTTTTCTGAAAGAAATCCGTATCCGGGATGAATAGCGTCAGCCCCTGTCATTAAGGCAGTACTTATAATATTTGGAACATTCAAATAACTTTTGCCGGAAGGAGCAGGTCCGATACAATATGCTTCATCTGCAAGACTGACATGAAGGCAATCTTCGTCAGCTTCTGAGTAGACTGCTACTGTAGGAATGCTTAATTCTTTGCACGCTCTGATAATTCTTACCGCTATTTCGCCACGATTCGCTATTAAAAGTTTTGTTATTGTCATTTTCTTCTCCGAGAGTTTTTAAATTAAAATTTATTAATGTTTTTCGCCTGAAAAAACTTGTTTATTGAATTTGTAAGTTGCATAAATCCCTGCAATTATAAATAATAAAATACCTATAAGCTGAAATATTTCTATGACTGTCATTATAAAATATCCTTATTTAATTTTTCAATTAACCCATATATTTTATCATCATTTTTAAAATAGCCGTTTAAAAAAATAAAACCAAAAATAAATCCTGCGATACAAAACATAAGTTTCAATAAATTATTGATGTTAAATATTAAAGTTAAATTAAACATCAAAGTTAAAGCACCGCCAAAAGATACTATCATCACGTTCCATAAATGGTTTTTGACATCTCTTAAAAGATCTATTTCTTTTTGGATAGCTTCTTTTGTCATAAAAATATCTTACGGCTGAACAAGCATCAAAACTTGACCGTATTCAACAGGCTGACCATCTTGAACGCAAACTTCCACAACTTTGCCTGAAACTTCTGACTCAATTTCGTTCATAAGCTTCATAGCTTCAATAATGCAGACTACCTGACCGTTGCTTACGGCTTTGCCGGCTTCCGTAAAAGGAGTAGCACCGGGGGAAGCTGCACTGTAAAAAGTTCCAACCATAGGTGAAGTTATTTTCAACAAATTTGATTCATCTTTTTTATCAGGTGCTGCTTCGGCAGGTTTTGCCGCGATAGGCGCCGCAACAGCAACAGGCTGCGCTGCAACTGTAGTCGTTGTTGTTACAATTTCTTTTTCTTTTCTGATTATTATTGCTTTATCATCTTCTTCAAGGCTAAGCTCTGTAAGTCCATTCTCGGAAACCAACTTAACCAGTTTTTCAATATAATCTAATTCCATTTTCATTTTATATTCCTCTTATAATTATAGCCCTTTATGCTCTTTCAAGATATGAGTTGGTTCTGGTATCCACTCTTAATTTATCACCATTATTAACAAAGAATGGAACCTGAACAATAGCTCCTGTTTCAAGAGTTGCAGGTTTTGTACCGCCTTGAGCGGTATTTCCTTTCTCTCCCGGAGGTGTATCAACAACTTCAAGCTCAACAACATTCGGTAAATCAACACCTATAACTTTATCTCCGTGTTTTAATACGTTTAAGGTCATATTTTCTTTAAGATATTTTATTCCGTCGCCGATTTGTTCTTTTGTTAAAGTTATTTGATCGTAGGATTCATTATCCATGAACGAGTATTCATTATCGCCGGACATATAAAGATACTGCATTTCTCTTCTGTCGAGAATTGCTCTCGGGAATTTTTCACCTGCTCTGAAAGTTTTTTCGAGAACAGCACCACTTTCTACGTTTTTTAGTTTTGTTTTAACAAAAGCCGAACCTTTGCCCGGTTTTACATGCAAAAACTCAACAACGTTCCAGAGGTTACCGTCAATTTCAATTGTCATTCCCGTTTTAAATTCATTTGTAGAAATCATATTCTTTTCCTATAAGTTAACTGAATATAACTTGTTATTTTAAGACACGTATAAAAATAATATATGAATAGATTATTAAAGACAACTTAATGTTTCTTAATGTTATGTTTTTTCAGGGAAAAAAAGTCTATTCTTTAACTCCTCCCATCATTATGCCTTTAATAAAATATTTTTGACCGAGTAAAAATACACCTATAACCGGAATTACAGAAATCACAGCACACGCCATGAGCTGCCCCCATTCAGTTGTTTCTCTGAAACTTCCCTTAAAAATCGCAAGACCAACAGGCAAAGTTCTCATATAATCTGAATTTGTAACAATTAATGGCCACATAAAACTGTTCCAGCTGGTAATAAAAGTAAAAATCCCGAGTGTCGCAACAGCAGGCAATGCTAAAGGCAATGCTATTTTTAGATAAGTCTGAAAGGGATTGCATCCGTCAATTTTTGCTGCATCTTCAAGTTCGGCAGGCAAGGTTTTAAACCACTGTCTTAAAAGAAAAACTCCGAAGCCTCCGAACAATCCGGGGATTATTAAAGCTTGATACGTATCAATCCAATGCAGTTCACGCATTATAAAAAACAAAGGAATAATATTTACTTGCGGCGGTACCATCATTGTTGCCAAAAGGATTAAAAACAAAGGCTCTTTATATTTAAAATTAAGTCTGGCAAAAGCGTAGGCTGCCATTGAAGAAATTATTACCTGCCCTGTAGTTGTTAAAATTGCCACAATTGCACTATTAAGGAAATATTTTACTATTGGGATTGCTTTTGCGACATTTGAATAATTTTCAGCATAAAAAGGATGCGGAATGATTACAGGAGGATATGAAAAAATCTGCCCTGATGTCATAAAAGAAGTTGCCAGCATCCAAAAAAACGGCACAAGCATTGAAATTGCACCAAGTGTCAGAATTATATATGCAAATATTTTTCTACTCATTAATAACCCATTTTTTTCTTGTTATCCACTGAACATAAGTCAAACTAAGTATTATAACAAATAAAACATAGGCTATTGCTGAAGCTTTGCCTATGTTAAAAAACTCAAACGCTTGTTTATAAATCCAATATACCAGAACAGAAGTTGAATTTTCCGGCCCGCCATCCGTCATAAGATAAATCAAATCAAACACATGAAACGAAGAAATAGTTGTCATTATCGAAACAAAAAATACTGTAGGGCTTAATAAAGGGAGCGTAACAAGAAAGAATCTTTTAATTCCCGTAGCTCCTTCTATTTCGCAAGCCTCGTTGATACTTTCAGGAATTGCCTGTAAGCCTGCCAAGAAGATTACCATATTATAGCCGATATTTTTCCATACACTCACTATAATGAGTGCAGACATAGCAAAATTTTTGTCATAAAGCCATTTTATGTTGTCACCGACTCCTAAAACCCAGTTCAGAATGCCGTAATTAGGATCAAATATCCACGTCCAAACAATTCCTATAACAATCATAGGAGTTACAAACGGAATAAAGTACGCTGTTTTAAAAAAGTTGCTTCCTTTTATTTTTCTATCAAGAGCAGTAGCCAACATTAAAGGCAATATAATGCTAAAAACAGCCGTTATCAAAGCATAATACAATGTATTAAATAACACCTGATAAAATACAGGGTCATTGAAAAGCCCGATATAATTTTCTAAGCCTACTATTTTTGGTTTGTTTATAAGGTTCCAGTCAATAAAACTCAGACCAAAAGAAGCAAATATCGGAATTATTATAAAAATAAAAGTTCCCAAAAACGCAGGCAAAATAAAAACCCACGCCCAGAAACTTTCTTTCTCAAACATTGCCGATATTTTATTTTTGACTCTATTTTTCATACAAATATTATAACTGACTAAAATTTTTTTATTTTTGTTAAGTTTTGTTAATACAAGTTATTTAATAATATCACTACTTGTTTTTTATTTTTATAAAAACAATAGCACGGGGCTATTAATTTTTTTCTTGAGGGTTTTTTAAATATTTAGTTTAACAGGCAAAGCCCCAAAGGAAAAATAAAAATAATGAACACAGGATTTAACCCGATTCAAAACAAACAACAAGCAGCATGGAGTTTGATTAACTGAATTAGCCATTTCAATTATTGCATTATATACCTCATAGTCATTTGTATTTTGTGATAATCCAAGCTGAAAAAAAATTTTTTGCAAATGTTTATCTGGTTTTGGATATTCTGAATATTCAAGCTCTTTCAAACAATCACATGCCAATGCAAATCCAAATCCTTTAATTTTTTTCGCTAAAAATTTAGGCAAAGCTACACTATTATTCTTGAATTGAGATGAAAAAGATTCAAACTCTTTTTCATCAGCAAAATCAGATAAAAATGTTGATGCTGAAATGATAAATTCTGAATATTGTTCCCAAAGATTTTTTCTTTGATTATTTTCATTGAAATTGACATTAAAATTATTTTTAAATTCAGTATAGAATACATCAGAGGTTGCATAATTTTTCAAAATTTCTTTTGGGCTAAATTCGTATAATATTTTGCTGAATTGATTTTCGTTCTCAAGGGAAAGAATTAACAAAATTTATATAGATAAGCTTGATAATTTAATCACAGAAGAATTTTGGCTTGAAAAACATAATCAGTGGACTTTGGAACTTGATAAAATCCAAACTTTAGTAACTGCACACGATAAAGCAAATAAAAGCTATATTGAAAACGGCATTCAGGTTCTTAATATTGCAAGTGAAGCTTACGAATTATATATTTCTCAATCCGGAAATGAAAAAATTAAGCTGTTAAAAATCATACTATCGAACTTTTTACTGATAGGCGAAAACGTAAGCTATGAGTACAAGCAAGCCCTTCGACATATTAGCCGAAGGACTGTCTTGTACTAAGATACTGGTATCACAGTTCTGACAGCATTATTCTCTTTTTGCGTTTTAAATAACAGGGACTTTACAGCGAATTTATTAAAATATTGCCTTTTTTAAAATTTTTAATGCAGACACAGTGTGGCTTTTCACCCTAAGTTCCCTAAAGAAAAAACAGGGAATTATTTTTAAAGAGCAGGGAACTTTTTTTAACCATCACCGAAAAAACTTGCTAATTCAGGGATAACCTTTTTTATTCACACAAGCAGTATAAAACATTGCCGGTAAATTTATTCTGTCCGATTTCTACGAAATAAAGTTTTTGTGTCAAATATTTTCATCTATATGAAATTGCAGTGCCATAGCCATATTCATGTTAATTAACGAAATCAGCCAAGCAAGCGTGGATTCTGCCCCTTGATTGCCGTTAACTCCTTGTGGTTCGAGTCCGTCACAACATCCCCCCGTTTTATAATCGCATACGGGAAGCTGTAAGTCATTTTGTCCGAGGAACCAACTGAGACATCGTTCGCTCTCTTCAAACCATTGTTTGTCACCTGTAGCAATATAAACGTCTAAACAGGCATCAATTAAGCCCTTTACTTCAATAGGCTGCTGATCAAACATGGAACGGTTTCCGTTTTTATCAAGCCATCCGTTATTACCGATTATTGAAAGATGTCCGTCGGGCGCTGTCTGAGCTTTTAACAGCCATTTTAAAGATTTTATGCCGGCATCATACATTTCTTGATCAGGTATCCATTTTCCGGCGACAATTAATGCGTGAGGCAAAATTGCATTAGCATATGTTGCGGTATTTTCGCACCAAGTCCACTCATCAGAAGCGTTGTTTTTAAATAGCTCATAAATTTTTCTTGCTAATTCGTCACGAATTTTGCGGGCAAACGAATCTCCTCCGTATATCGACAAATATGCTTGTAAGCCGAGAACAGTATAGCCCCAAGTTCTGGGTGAAGAAAAATGTTCGACCGTCGGTAACGCCTCAAGAAATAAACGCATCGCCATATTTCTTATAGAACTGTCGGGGGCTTCTTTTACGGTTATTCCTAAGCCCCATAAAGCACGTGCATGTGAATCTTCGCTTCCTGCAAGTTCTAACCACCTGCGGTCATAAGACATGAAGTTACGGAATCTGCCGTTTTCCTGATTAAAGGCGTAGAATAAAAATGCCAGATATTTTTGTATTAACAGCAAAACGTCTTTGTCTTTTCTGAGTGAATAATACTTTGTAAGTGCTATCAGTCCACGAGCATTATCATCAACGCAATAACCGTGGTGAAGATTCGGAGTTGTGTATTTAGCGTGCTGCAACAAGCCCGTATCGTCTGTTAAAGTTTTTAAATGTGATAAATTGATTTCCGGCAGTTCATTAAATATTTTATGGTATTTAATGACGACTTCCTGAATATTTTCGAGTGGTTTTCTTTCGTTTATTTCCGAAAGAAGGTCTAGGTGCATTCTTGCAACTTCTTTCCATATCATCGAGCGACCGTATTGATAACCCTTAAATCGCATCATTTCTCTTTCTTGGTCGTTTGATAAGAGATTATTGATTTCGGTAGCCATAGCTGTCGGATTGTTAAAAGGAACTAATTTGCCTCTTCCATCTGCCAAAAGTTCTTCCGCATGCCAGAAAGGTGTAGAAACAACTGCCGTGCCGACTCCTAAAGCATAGGCAAGAGTTCCGGAAGTAATTTGTTCTTTTTTTAAGTAAGGAATCGCATAAATTTTTGAAGTTTGAAGATATTGAATAAGCGTTTCAAGTTTGACAAAATTATTGTGAAAAACTATGTGATTTTCCATACCGAGTTTGTTGACCAGTAATTGCAAATCTCGCCTGTAAGAGTCTCCCGAGTGTTCGAGAATATGAGGATGAGTTTGACCCAAGATCAAGTACATAACATTAGGATGCTCTTTTACAATTAACGGCATCGCTTCTATCATAGATTCTATGCCTTTGTCGGGACCGAGAAGTCCGAAAGTCAGGATTACATCTTTGTTTTCCACACCGAAAAGGTCATTATAGATTCCCGGCGATTTGAAAGATGCATCGGGCACGCCGTGAGGAATAAAAGCAATCATTTCTCTGTCTATGCCGTATACGTTTGTCAGTAAGTCAAAAGCCTTTTTGCTCATTACAAGTAATCTGTCCGAATATTTTGCCAATCCTTTCATTACTTTTCGCTGTCCGTCGGTCGGATTTTCAAGGACGGTATGCAAATTAGTAATAACCGGCATTTTTAAAAATTTAATCATGTGTAAAATATGAGAACCGTCTTCTCCTCCGAAAATCCCGTATTCATGCTCCACAATAGCAGCTTCGAATTGATTAGCGTTAAGATAATCAGCCGCCCAGAAATAATCCGCTTGTATATTCTGCCTGACTCTGAATTTGACTTGCGAAGGATAATTATGTCCTTCCGGAATGTCATCCATTGCAACGTTTATCAAATTTTCAGGTATGGATAATTCTCGTGCCAAGGCTTGGCTCAAATCTGTAGTAAAAGTGGCAATACCGCATTGTCTCGGCATATAATTACCGATAACGGCGATTTTCATGATATTTTCAATTTTTCGCGGATTCAACATATTTTTTTATTCACTTTCTTTTTTGGTGACAGTAGCCACCTTTCTTATGTAAATGATTTTGGTATCTATAATACCGGTAGTGTTGTTCGGATATTATTAAATAATTCATCAAGTGATATTGTTACGATTCCCGAAGAAGTATCAGACATCGCATACGGGATAACCAGATTGTTATTATGGATTATTGACCCGCAAGAATATACTACGTTTGGTACATATCCTTCTCGTTCTTCAGGAAGAGGCATCAGCAAAGGCTCTGTCATAGATCCGATAATTTGACTCGGGTCTTCAAGGTCTAATAATATAACTCCGATACAATACTCCCTCATTGGTCCTACTCCGTGCGTAAGCAAAATCCAGCCTTTATCTGTTTCAACAGGAGAACCGCAGTTACCGATTTGTACAAATTCCCATGTGTTTTCGGGTTCTTTCAAGAGTTCTGCATTTTGCCAGAAATGGATATTATCTGAAGACATCAGATACAAGTTTTCACCGTCAATACGAGATATCATCATATATTTGCCGTTGATTTTTCGAGGGAAAAGAGCCATTCCTTTATTTTTTGAAAATTCCCCGTTCAATGTGATCATTTTAAAAGTAAGAAAATCTTTGGTTTCGATAATTTGAGGCAAAATACTCAGCCCGTTATACGCAGTATAAGTAGCATAATAAGTTACAGTGTCGTCATCATCGACAAAACGGACAAATCTCGCATCTTCTATACCGTTACAGTCATTTTGCGAAGAAGGAAAAATAATTCTTTCGGAAAGTTCATGGCCGAGCTTGAATTGTATCTGATAATTGGATTTTGCCAGCCACATTATCCTTTCGCCGATATCTTTATGCTCTGAATCAATAGCAATACTTAGCACCTTAACCAGATCTGAAAGAAGAAATTCATCGGAGAGCAAATCAGAAACTTTTTGAGAAATTATATTCTCGGGCTTTTGCATTTCTGCAAGTTTTAAGAAAAACGTAGTTTTATCATAAACAGGATTGCTGACGATTTGTGCTCTTTCGGCATATTGACTTGCTTTGTCAAAAGTAAAATCGCAATTTTTATCTACTATACCGCTTCTGAATTCTATAGACGAGATATGTCCTTCTCCTACAGAACGAAAACTTAAAATAAATCGCAAGCTTCCTTCCGGCAAATTACTTTGATTGGGATGAGGAATAATTGAAGGATTAAAAAAAGCAGCTGCCTGAATAGAATATTCTAAAGAAAAATAAGCGCCGAGAAGTGCTCTCCTGTTGTCGCTGATTTGTGTGTTTTCGGGAATATATTCTTTTATTTCGTTATAGTTTTTGTCAAATGCCCCCCATATATTTTTATGCCGACCGGAAAAACTTGCAATTACACCGTCTAAAACCTGTTTTGCTTTTTCTTCAGGCAGATTCAAAACTCTTGTTATAATTCTTTTAACACGAGCTTCACTGTTGGGGACATGCGGTTTTATAATGACACGTGAATAATCAGGCTGAAATTTTTTCTTTACCCTTTTAACATTTAACAATAAGTTCTCCTTTATAGTGGCTTGCGGGAATTATTAAGACATAAATCAACTAAATCATTAATATTTGCGCTTCCAACGCACATAACGCTATCGGCTCCGCCCCAATAGATTTTTACGCTGCCGTCTTCTTCCGGAACAGCTCCGCAGGTAAAAACTACGTTTGAAACATAACCGACAATTTCCCAAGTGTCTTCCGGCTGTAAAATCCAATTATCAGCCACACCGATAATTACTGAAGGATCTTCTAACTCATGCAATGCCACGCCTAAACGGTATACAACCCCTGACATTGTCTCGAAAACTCCATGATAGATATTCAACCATCCTTTGTCGGTTTTGATAGGAGTTGCACCGGGACCGATTTTCATTTCATCCCAGTGATAGGTTTCAGGTTTTATTATTAATTTTGAATCGCCCCAATGCACCAAATCAGGCGAATAAGAAATCCATATAGACCATTTGGAAATTTCAGAGTGCGGCCGATCCAGCCTGACGTATTTTCCGTTAATTTTTTGCGGAAAAATCACTACGTTTCGTAAATCTGACTGAGTAATCAAAGAAATTCTTTCGACTGTTTTAAAGTCTTTGGTCTTCGCAAGTCCGATACGAACCCCGTGTCTTGAATATGCACTATAAGTAAGAAGAAATTCATCATCAATTTGACTTATACGAACATCTTCCACTCCGTATTCTTCATACTCTCCGAAAGCTGAATCGGAAGAAGGTGTTAAAAACGGCTCTGCTCCAACTTTAAAATCATAACCGTCATCGCTTTCTGCTATTCCTATTATTGAGCGCCCATTATGTAAATGCGAACGAAACAGCATTATGTATTTATCGTTGAATTTGACAACGCCCGCATTATGAACGGTGGCAACTTCGTACGGCACAGCATCTTTAGTAAGAATGGGATTGTTTTTATATCTTATTACGATAGGATTTTTCATTAATCTGTTCTCCCGTACTTATCTTCAAATCTTTCTATATCGTCTTCTCCAAAATAATCCCCATGTTGAATTTCAATAAAAGTCATATTTTGGTTGCCGATATTTTTGATTCTGTGTTTAGTTCCCAGCGGGATATTGATACTTTCTCCTGCTTTTAAATATATTTTTTCTTCGCCCAAAGTAACAACAGCTTCTCCGCTAACTATCTGCCAATGCTCAGACCTGCGTTTATGTCTTTGCAAACTTAATTCGCCTGTCGGAAAAACTTCAATTCTTTTGACCTTACAGTCAGATTGGTCGCAAAGCACTTGATAATGCCCCCAAGGACGTTTATCTTCTCGTTTGTTCTCGTTGATAATCTTTTCATAAACTTTAATGTAATTATCAACCATTTTTTCTACGGTAAATCTTTGTTCTATCGTATTTCTGCACGCTTGTCTGTCAATTTCCGGAATCTTTTTAAGTGCCGAAACCGCTTCTTCGACACCCGAAACTATAAATCCGGTTTTTCGGTGTTCTATTAATTCCGGCATACTTCCTTTCTTGAATGCGACTACCGGAGTTCCGCAAGCCATGGATTCAATGACCGACAATCCGAACGGTTCTGCGAAAAATATCGGATGCAATAAGGCATAAGCACCGCCCAGCAATCTATTTCTTTCTTCCGGTCCGACGCTGCCGACAAAAACAATATCTTCTCTAAAACAAGGAGAAATTTCCCGGTCGAAATAATCTTTATCCTGAATTATTCCCGCCATTATTAATTTTTTACCGAAAGATTTTGCGATTTTAATAGCTTCTTTTGCGCCTTTATCCGGGTGCATTCGTCCGAAAAATAATAAATAATCCCCGATTTCTTTATTAAAAGAAAATTGCTCGAGATTTATCCCGTGATAGACGGTAGCAATATAATCAAGCTTATCTGAGCGGTCAGAATTGCTGATTGAGACGTAATAGTTATTTTTATTATATTTTTCATAAACAGGTAAAATCGCAGCCGAAGAAAAACCATGAATTGTAGTTAAAACCGGAGTATTAACCAGTCCACTATAAGAAAGAGGCAGAAAGTCAAAATTATTATGAATTATATCAAATTCATCCGCGCGCTCAAAAACTTCCGAGATATGAAGACATTCCCAGACTTTAGGCTCTATTGTTTTATCTTCTTCGTATCCGTGTTTGCATACTGCGCTGAGTTTTCCTGCCGTCAAAGAATCTCCGGTGGCGAATAATGTAACGTCGATTCCTTTTTTAACCAACCCTTCGCAAAGCAGCGAAGCAATGTTTTCCCACGGTCCGTAATGTGTCGGAGGTGTTCTCCAGGCAATAGGTGAAATTAATGCTATTTTCATATGTATTTTTTCCCTAAATTAAATTAATAAATTTTGAAGCATACGATAGACAGCCTTCCCCTGATAGAGAAGCTTTGTCTTTTTGAATTGATTTTTAATAATTTATTATGATGTTTATTTTCTTCCTTACAAGAATATAAACATTGAATTTACTAATTTAAAGAAGAACGTATGTAAAGAAAATTTAAATATCATAAAGTTACACCTGCTGAATTTTTACAATATGTGCCTGAAAAATTTGAACAAGAGTTCTGCAATATTCAGACCGGTTAGTGCCGCTTTATTTATTCTCCAAATCATTACTATTCATAGTTTTAATGTTAGCATACATTTTGCTCAAAAAATTTATCGGGACTTTTTTCTTAAAAGCAGGAGTTACGCAGCATAAGTTAAAGTCTTGTTGTCATTGAATTTTATAGTACTATAATATGCCGTAGAAATCGGACAGAAAAAAATATAAGTTATCATCCTT
>JBAWVS010000017.1 GCA_037147175.1 bacterium | reverse complement strand
GAATTAAGTTAAAAAAACTTTATCCTAATAAATTAAATTAACAATGCACTAGTATTAATTTCTATTAATTAAAAGTGGGGATAATAATTATGGAAAATCAATATTTAATGCTTGCAGAAAATATAGTTTATAAAAACAGTAAATTAAGCTGCATAAATATAATTGACCAGATTTTAACAATAAAACTCCCGTCAGAATTCCAATTTGACCTCGTTGCTATTTGCGGACCCTGTTGGAAAGAAGGAGAATACTCAATTTCAATTAGAGTTCAGGTTGATGAATCGGAAATTAATGAACTCGGTCAAACGCATGTAAAAATCCCCAATGAGCATTTTACTTACAATGCGCTTGCTTCTGATTTAAAACTAATGATTCCTGAAAATTCAAAAAGCATGAAGTTTTATGTTTATAGAGATGACAAATTAATTCTGGAAAGAATTTATCAGATAGCCACTTTATTCGTACCGCAAGAACCACAAGAAGTAATACTTTAAATGCCAAAAATCAAAGTCGTATTTTTTGATATAAAAGACATAGAACAAAATTTTCTTGAAAAAAATAAACCTGAAAATTGTGATTTTATTTATATTCAAAGTCCTTTGCATATAGGATTTGAAGATAATCTGGAAAAAATTAAAGATGCAGAAATTATTTCTATTTTTACAGGCTCTATAGCTTCAGGGGATTTACTCAAGAAAATGCCTGATCTTAAATTTGTTACAACCAGATCAACAGGATATAACAATGTTGATATTGGATATTGCAAAGAAAAAGGAATCAATGTAGCAAATGTCCCGAAATACGGAGATTGTACCGTTGCAGAATTCACATTTGCGCTTCTTTTAAATGTAATAAGAAAAGTAAGCACAGCTAATGATGAATTACGGCACGGAGTCATTAATCTTGAAAAATACATAGGACATGATTTACTCGATAAAACAATAGGAATTATAGGAACAGGTGCAATCGGAGCATACACAGCAAAGATTGCTTACGGTTTCGGGATGAAAATTTTATCTTATGACCCTTTTCCCAGCGAAGAGTTAAAAGAAAAACTCGGGGCTGAATACGTTGAGCTTGACAGACTTTATAAGGAATCTGACATAATAAGTATTCATGCGCCTTCTCGAAAAGAAAACTTTCATATGATAAATGATAACGCTTTTTCTCAAATGAAAGACGGTGTAATAATAATCAACACGGCACGCGGTGAAATTATAGACACAAATTCGCTTTATAAAGCACTTAAGTCAGGCAAGGTAGCAGGTGCAGGATTAGATGTACTTGAGTGTGAAGAAATTATTGCAAATGAGGAATTATTTTTTTCCAAAATTGATTGCGTAAAAAAAGATTGCCTTGAGAAAACGCTTATAAATCATAAACTCCTAGATATGCCAAATGTTATAATAACCCCTCATATAGCTTTTGATACCATAGAAGCCATACACAGGATTTTGTATACAACCATAGAAAATATAAACGGCTATATTCAAGGAAATTTGGTTAACACGGTAAAATAGACGTTTTTATTTATTTGCCTTTTCTGTATACAAATTTATAGCCTGAGAAGCAATATTTTTTACATTAGCATCGCTGTCATTTTGCGCTTCGCCAAGAATTATTCTCATTGTTTCAGCATCTTTTTTATCCTGAGGATCAGCAAGCATCACAAGGGAAGCAAGACCTGCTTCTCTAACTTTAGGGTTGGTATCTTTTTGCGCAACTTCTACAACCTGCACAATACCTGAAATTTCTGTCATGGAAGGTGCAGGAATGTTAGCTTTAGCAGCTTCTTCTTTTAGTCCTTGTTTAAGTAATTTTTGAACCGTTGATAACGTCAAGACTGCAGCAATTTTGATATTATCAGCTTTATTTTTGTCATCTCCCGTTAGAGCAGATGTATCTTTAGTTGCTATATTGGCTAATCCCAGAAATGTATTTTGCTCAAGTAACTTTGGTAAAACCAGACTATCAAGTTTTTCTTTTGCTTTTTTAGCTTCTGCACTGGCAGGAGAAGCAATAATACTTTTATTAATTGCGCCTGCAACTTGTACGAATTTAAATATAGTTTTTATTGCCGTAATTTGTTGTTCTATAGCTGCTTCAGGAGTTCCTTGTTGCGGTGCAATAATATTTATAGCATCTTCAAGAGGTTTGAGAGCTTCCTGTTCTTGTTGCGAAGGAGCTTGCGAAACTTCTTTCTTTTGCGGAATTTCTTCTTGTTTTGGAGTTGCTGTTTGTTCTGTCGGAGAATTTGCTTCAGGTTTTGTTGCTGACTCTTGCTTTGGAGCTTGTTCCTGCTGTATATATTGCGGAGGTGGCGGAACTGCACCAATAGTGGCAGAATGAGGAATCTCCTGCGGTAAAGGCTGTGCTTCTGTTTGTGGAGAAATTTGAGTTAATCCCGGATAAACAGGTATTATTTGTTGTTGATAAGTATTATATTCAGGAATTTTCGGTGATTCAATTCCATTAAGCTCAATATTTACTGCTGAAAGTTTTGGTGCAAAAGTTTTATAAACAGGATTGTAAGGAATACTGCTATAAACAGGTACAACACCGGCATGTTGTAAAGGCTCTGTTGCGTTGTCATGAATAAGTACAGGTGACGAATTATCTTTCATTGCAGGGACTATACCCTGCGGTAAGTAAAATTGTTGCGGAGTTGTATTTTGTATCATTTTCTTCCCCTTTTATATCTAGCTTCCGTTTATTTCCATTATTAGTCTTTAGATTTGCCTACACCCAGAACATCATGTAAAAACAGTGCGCCTGCTCCAAAGAGAAGAAGACCCGCAGAAGTGGCAGCAATAATAGTTCCTGCACTTTGAGAAGTTAAGCACTTTAGCATTTTGCCGATAGAAGAAAACATTTGGTTCCTAAAATCCGTGTTTGTAAGTGCTTTACAGATTTTTGTAACGGAGTTGTCAATCTTTTCCAGAACTTTTAGAACTGTAGGCATTATTTGAGCACTTTTATATTTCTCAATTATAGCCGGTGCGGCCATCGCCATTATAGAAAGCCCCAGAGGGACAATATTTTCTTCAGTTTCCTTAATCCAGCAGAGTGCATGATTCATTGCACTTGATAAAAATGGCATATAAGTATCATCTAATCTTTTTTCTGTCGCATATTCCTTAACTTTTTCCAGCAACTCGGATTCTTTAGAAGAAGAAAGATTTTTTATATACATATCAGTATAGTCATCGGCAAGATTTTCTTTTGTTTTACAATCAGCTTTAACGTTTCCGTCAACTACGATGCTATAAATAGAAACAGCAGCACCGGCAGCACCGATTGCCATTGATGGTATTTTGAATAATAAGTTAGTTTTGCTCATATACAAGCACCTATCTTGACACTAAATTAGGTTTCGGCTCCGAAACACTATCAGGTTTTTTGTTCTCTGATTGTATTCCTGCGATTTTTGTTAAAAGTACTTCGGCTGTTTCTGAATTACCAAAAGTATCTTTTTTATCTTTTATTGCTTGCAAACGTTGTACTGTTACAGGATTTCCTACTGCATATCTGTTTTCAAGCGCTTGCATTGCCGCAAGTACAACAGGCTTAGAGTCATCTTGCAGCGCAACATTCAAGAGGTTTGTAAGTCGTATATCATCTTTTCTTGATGGATCTTCCTTAAATTTGGTAATAAGTTCCGCAACAGCGTGTAGACGTACAGTTTTGTTTGATTCGTTTAAATTTTTTTCAAGCTGTTGGACATAATCATCAGTTAATTCAACTACTGGTTTGTTTTTAGCTATTTCTTCAGGGTTTTTTTCAGGTGCCGTTGCGGGCAAAGGTTCTTTTTTCTGTTCTGCCGATTCAGCGGCAGGTTTTTTTTCAGGTGCCACAGTAGGCAAAGGTTCTTTTTTGGGTTCTGCTGACTCAGCTGCGGGTTTATTATTTACGGGCAGATAATAATGAACAACAGGAGGTATAATTTGTGGAACAGTTGGGGAATTAACTCCATTAATAGTAATATTTACGGCAGGAGCAGCGCCTCCGTTATTTAAGCCCTGTTGAATCGGTTGTCCCTGTGAAGGCACAGGTGCGGCATAAACAATACCATCTTGAATTAAAGAGTTATATCGTGTTGGAATATAATTATTATTTTGAATAGGCTGGTATTCAAGAGTTTGTCCCTGAATATATTGCGAAGGGCTGAATTCAGAAGCTTGCTGCACAGGAATATAGTTCTGTACAGGCTGCTGAGATATGTAATTTTGAATATTTTGTGTAGACATAGCCCTTCCCGAATTTTGAAATTTACGCTTTCCATGAACAAGATAAATACTTGCTATTAATATAAACAATTGTTTATATAAAAATTTGCGTTATTTGCTGAGTTCTAAATAAAATTGCAACACTTTGTTACAATCTTAGAAATAATTAAATAAGCTTATTTCTTCCTTTGATATTTGGACTTATATCGATATAAATCCAATAAATTGCAGCAAAATTAAACCCGAGTTAATTAAGTTTGGGCGCAGGCGGCAATATATATATAGAATTATTGCTTTTATTAACAGGTTTTAATTTTTCTATTTTTGGCGCCGTATAAAAAGCATCTTTTGTTCCGTTAAAAATACTTGTTGAAATTACTTTTATTCCTTTTGCTGTTTCTTTGATAACAAACCAGCCGGCTTTTAATGTGTATTTGGTTACGTTGTAAGTGGCTTTGGCTGTAAGGTTTATGCTCTCATCAATCATAGCAGAAGCTCTTCCTGCGTTGGCTTTTTGGGGACACAGGAAAAATATACAAATAAAAATCATAAAAAGTAAATATTTAAAATTTCTCATAAATTTAGTTTATCCTTAATTAACTTGAATTGCTAGTTAAATTTGAGTGTCATTGCAAGCATAGCGAAGTAACGACGATTCTGAGAATTTAGCAAATAAAAAAATTAATCATAAATTTTGCCATCGAGGATTGCTCTTTTTACATAAAAGACTTCGCAGGCTCCATCACCTGAATCATCTCTTGTTAAACTGGAATTCCAATGAATATTTCCGTTTCCAACCGTTCCGCTTATATAAACCAGATAGCCTTCCATATAAATTTTTTCTCCGGTTCTAACTTTGTCAATGGCATTAAAGACGTTTTTATTTGCGGGAATAATATGATGGTTAGCCGAATGAGAGACTATATAAGAAGGCGAAAGCGTAAAAGTTTTGTCATACTGGTAATAATACCACCTGTTTGATTGAGTATACGAAATACCTTTCTGATTTTCAGGAAGCATTAACTTGTTCCATGCCAGTGCAAGGTCATAAGGAGCAACTTCTCCATCCCATCCCCATATATATCTGTTTTTGCTCATAACCATTGCATAGATTCTATAATTTGCTTGAGGATATAGCTTTAATTTATAATCATTTTTTTCAATCCTGATAGGATTACTTTTAAAACTATAATAAACACATTGCTCAGGGTCTTTGAGGTTTTCGAAATTATATGTTTTTGCCATTTCTTGATTTTCAGGTGAGTCTTTAATAGTAAATGGCGTATTATAAGCATTGTTGCACACCAAATATAATATCAAAGCCAGCATCCAATATATAAAAAAATCAATTTTTTTCATTATATTTTTCCATTATGCAGGTATACTAAAACGAGTTTATATTTTCAAAAATTCATCGTTTCCGAAAATAACGCTCCTACTGTCGATTACCGCTTTTTTGCAGTTTGTTAAAATCCTGAATTTATTTTGAAGCGGTATATTTAAATCTTCGTCTTATTGAGAAAGAAAATTAACGTATGTTTAAAGTAAATTTTTGAAAAATACATGAATCGTTGAAAACTTTATTGAAAAGGCAAATATGATATAATTTTTTTTAAATAATTGTATCATATTGGAGAATTAATTATGAAAAGTGACAAAATAACGCAGGGACTGGATAGAGCTGCACATAGAGGACTATTGTATTCATTGGGTATGACAAAAGGTCAGTTAAAAACACCATTTATCGGGATAGCCAGCAGCTTTTCTGATTTAGTCCCCGGTCATTCAGGGATGAGGGATTTAGAAAGATTTATAGAAAAAGGAGTTCATTCAGCAGGCGGGCATTCCTTTATCTTTGGAGTTCCTGCTGTGTGTGACGGAATTGCTATGGGGCATGAAGGAATGAGATTTTCTCTTCCGTCAAGGGATTTAATTGCTGACTGCGTTGAATCAGTTGCAAGCGCGCATTCATTAGACGGTTTGGTTTTGCTGTCAAATTGCGACAAAATTACTCCCGGAATGTTAATGGCTGCATCAAGATTAAATATTCCCTGTATTGTCGTAACAGCCGGACCAATGGTTGACGGAAAATGTGAAAATCAAACTTTAACTCTTATTAGAGGAACTTTTGAAGCTGTTGGTCAGGTAAAAGCAGGAAAAATGACTGAGGAACAACTCGAAAAATACGAATTAAATTCCTGTCCGGGGGTAGGCTCATGTCAGGGCTTGTATACTGCAAACACCATGGCCTGTTTGACTGAAGTTATGGGAATGAGTTTGCCGGGATGTGCTTCTGCTGCGGCTGTTTCTGCAAAAAAACGCCGAATAGCTTTTGATAGTGGAATGAAAATCGTTGAACTCGTCGAAAAACAAATTCTTCCTCTTGATATAATAACAAAAGAATCGGTAAGCAATGCAATTATAGCTGATCTTGCACTTGGCGGCTCAACAAATTCTGTTCTGCACCTTCTTGCTATTGCAAATGAAGCAGGTTTAGATATCTCTTTGAAAGATTTCGAAGCATTAAGTTATAAAATTCCGCAAATTATAAAGCTTGACCCGTCAAGCACTCTTACCATGACTGATTTTGAAAATGCAGGAGGAATTTCGGGAACTTTAAAAAACCTTACGCACAAAGAAATAGGTATTGCAGACACAAAAACGCTATCAGGCTTGACAATAAAAGAAATAGCAGAAAAAGCATGGGTTGATACAGAAGTAATAAGAACTGTAGAAAGTCCTGTAACTTCAAATCCCGGACTGGCTGTTCTCTATGGAAATATTGCCCCGGAAGGAGCAGTAATAAAAATTTCCGGTGTTGATGCTGAATGCCTTAAATTCGAAGGCACCGCAAGAATTTTCAACAGCGAAGACGAAACAATGGAAGCAATAAATTCCGATATAGTTAAAGCCGGTGATGTAATTGTAATCAGATACGAAGGACCAAAAGGCGGACCCGGAATGAGAGAGATGCTTGCCCCAACTTCCTCAATAGTAGGAAAAGGTCTTGGCAAAAGTGTCGCGCTTATCACAGACGGAAGATTTTCAGGCGGTACACGAGGACTTTGTATTGGACATGTTGCGCCTGAAGCCGCAGCAGGAGGAGCTATTGCCTACCTGAAAGACGGTGATAAAATTAAAATAGACATACTCGCCAGAGAATTGAATGTGGATATTTCTGATGAAGAATTAGAAAAAAGAAAACAGGAAATCAAGCTTCTTCCTCAAAAAATAACAAAAGGTTATCTCTCCAGATACTCCAAAACAGTATCATCTGCAAGTAAAGGCGCAATAAGCTGTTAATAAATTATTGTTTAGAATTTTTATCCATTTCTAAAATTACGGCACCGTCTATAACAGCAATTTCGTCATTTTCTAAATAATTGAATTTTTCAGGAATTTCATAAAAACCTGAGGCGTCATCAGTAAGAGTTTTTTCATTATCATCATAATTATGAAAAAATTTTCCTGATTCGATTTTGGCAGGTTTTATATAAAAATTACCGTTTGATTTAGAATACGGGTCATGAATCGCTAAGGACTTATCATCAGAAAGAGAATCATTCTGACCTGTACCTGTTACGGTAATCCAATGTCCGTAATGTCTTTCATATTGAGAATTCTTTTTATTATAAATACCCAAATTTAACAGAACAACGTTACCTTTTTTTATTTCTTTTTTGATTTTTTCAATATCAGGGCACATAGAAGTTTTATATTTATCGTCCACAGGACGAATCCCTTGATATTCAAGTTTTGAAATTTTATAACCTCTGCTATTAATGAAGTTTTCCAGCCCGACACACATATTATTTGCTGTAGTGCCTTTGTTTACTTCTTTAATTAATTTTACATGTTTTGAAAGTTCTTCAATAAGAGTAGAAGGATTATTGGATGTGTATAAATTTTTATAGCCATTGTTGCTTAACCATATAATACTGTTTGCAGCAGAAACAGGTGCGCAAGAATACTCATCTTCCTGCTTTAAATTAGGAAAAGGAACCGATATTGGCAGCGCAGGTGTTTTCTGCAATGGAACAGTAACAGGCATATCATTTATATTATGTTGTACCTGCTTAACCTGAGAATAGATAGGTACAGAATAAGAAGGACTTTGTTTGTTTGAAAATGTATATCGTGGAATATAATTATTTTGAATAGACTGATATACAGGAGTTGATGTCTGAATATAACTAACAGGAACTGGTACGCAATAAATTTGACCTTGTTTAATCAAAGAAATATATCTTGTTGGAATGTAATAATTTTGTATCGGTTGATATATTTGAGTTTGTCCATGAACATCTTGTGATGGTATATCTCCGGAAATTTGCTTAAGGGAAACATTATTCTGAAAAGGCTGCAAAAGTATATAATTTTGAATATTTTGTGTAGTCATTGCCCTTCCCGAATTTTATAACTTATGTTCCATGAACCAGATAAATAATTGCTATAAATATAAACAATTGTTTTAGTTTAAATTTGCTCTTTTTATTGAGTTTTAAATAAAATTGTAAGACTTTGTTACAATCTGAAAATTCGGAAGTTTAATTTTTTTTTAAATTTTGAACCTTTTTATTTGCAATTTCGTTATGATATTAAGAGAACATAATTAAAAGGTTTAAAAAATGAGTTGTGATAAATTTGAAAAACTTTTTATTCAGGAAACGCAGGATGAACTTTTAAGTCATATTAAAAATTGTGAAACCTGTAATTTTGAGTACAAAAAAATGTTAATAACAGAAAAAATAATTAAGGAATCAAAACCTCATTTTTTAGGAAGAAAAAAAACTAAAGTTTTTGTAAATATGGCTGCCAGTGTAGCTTTACTTGTAATAACTTCAACAGTTATATTTAATAATTGCTATGTTACAAAAATTGCTTATGATGAGTCTGTTTCTACAGCGTTTCCGGTAGATCAATACGGGTTATTAGAAGTCCAATAATGCTAATAGAAGATTTTATTAAACAAAACCAAATAAAAATCAGAAACATAATAGGTCAATTTACTGATGATGAAACGTCAAAGGATATTGAACAGGATGTTTACTTAAAAATATGGAAAAATTCTGCACAGGACAAACCTTTTGGTTATGTAAAAACTATTGTGGTGAATACCTGCAAAGATTTTTTTAAATCAAAACAATACAAACAATCTCAACAAACTTTTAATGATGATGAAAAACTCCTATCCGCAAAAGCAGCGACAGATACCCCTCATCAAAGAACAGAAAGAATATTCAGGCAAAAAATGATAACAAATGCCATAAATAATCTTTCGCCAAAGCTTAAAGAAGTTATTATTCTTTATGATATAGAAGAATTGGAACAAAATATTATTGCGCAAAAACTAAAATGTCCGATTGGAACTGTAAAATCAAGGTTATTTACCGCAAGAAAACAGCTTCAGGCTGATCTTGAAAAATTAATAGAAGGAGATTTATTATGAAAAAACTGCTTATTACTCTTTGTGGAATTGTTATCATTTCAGGACTTTCCAATTTTGCTCATGCTGAAGAAAAACGTCATCCTGACAAATTTTCCCCGGAAATGAAAGCTAAAATGGAACAAAGAAAGGCTGAATTTGAAAAAAGGCTAAACCTGACGCAGGAACAAAAAGATAAAATGAAAGCCATTCACGAAGCTTCAAGAGATCAAATCAAACCTCTCTTTGAGAGTCTTAAGGCAGAAAGAGAAAAATTGAATCAGCTAAAATCTTCCGGCGCTTTAGAGCAGGAAATTCAAGCAGAGCAGCAAAAAGCCGGAAGTATTAGAGATTCGATAAAAACTATCAGAAAATCGAATTTTGAACAAACTCAGGCGCTTTTGACTCCTGCACAACAAAAAGAATTCAATAAAATGCATGAAGAACGTAAAAAATTCAGGAATCATAAAAATAAATTTGAAGAAAAAGATAATAAAAATTAAATTAATAAAATAATTCTTAGAAGCTGTCTTGTTAAAATCAGAACCGCCTTGTCAAACAAGCCGTTTATGATTTTAACCGCAGTCCCTAAACGAGCCTTAAAAGCTTATATATATTAATTTTAATATTTTAGCAAGATCGGCTCTTAGAAATCAAACCAAAATAATATTTTTGGTTTGATTTCTTTTTTTTGGTGCTATTATTTACTTGAAATAGTACTGGAGGTATTTATAATGTCAAATGCAGTAGATTTAAAAGTTTATTATGACAAAGATATTGACGCTAATCCTATATTAACTAAAAAAGTAGCAATTTTAGGATATGGAAGTCAGGGACATGCACACGCTCAAAATTTAAAAGAATCAGGCGCAAACGTAAAAGTTGCACTTAGAGAAGGTTCAAAAACTTGTGAGAGAGTTAAAAATGCCGGTCTGGAATGTATAACATTTCAAGAAGCAGTTGAATGGGCTGATGTTTTAATGATTTTGCTCCCTGATACAGTTCATAAAGAAATTTATGACAAAGATATCGCTCCAAATATAAAAGCAGGTCAGTATTTAGGATTTGGACATGGTTTCAGTATTCACTACGGGCAGATTGTTCCACCGGCAGATGTAAATACATTCATCGTTGCACCAAAAGGTCCTGGACACCTTGTAAGATCAGAATACAAAATCGGCAGAGGCGTTCCTTCACTGGTAGCTGTTGGTCAAAATCCATCAGGCGATACTTTAGATGTTGCTCTTGCCTATGCAAAAGGTAACGGAGGCTCTAGAGGCGGCGTTATTGAAACAACTTTCAAAGACGAAACAGAAACAGATCTTTTCGGAGAACAGGCTGTACTTTGCGGTGGCGCAACAGCATTGATTAAAGCAGGCTTTGAAACTCTTGTTGAAGGCGGATATCCCCCAGAAATGGCATATTTTGAATGTCTTCATGAATTAAAACTAATTGTTGATTTGATTTATTACGGCGGAATCAGCGATATGAGATATTCTATCAGTGATACAGCCAGATATGGCGATGTGACTCGCGGGCCAAGACTTGTTACAAAAGATACCAAAGCTGAAATGAAAAAAATTCTTGAAGAAATTCAGAACGGTGAATTTGCAAAAGAGTGGATAGAAGAAAACCAAAAAGGTCAACCAAATCTTAAAGCACTCGTTGATGAAGACAAAGATCACGAAATTGAAAGAGTTGGAAGAAAACTTCGCGGTATGATGAGCTGGATTAAAGATACTCAGCTTATTAACTCAGACGAAAGATAATAAATAAAAGTTTGATATTAGTTTGTTAATAACTTTGTATATAATTTAAAAAAATATTTGCAAATTATTTTGTTTAATTATATATTATAAATATAGCCCGACCATGAGATCGGGCTTCTCTATTTTTAAAATAATTTTATAAAATTAAGAAACTAATTTATCAATTTTGTTTTGTTCCGGAGGACCTATTTGATCAAGCAGAATCTTGATAACATTTGACATTTGACAGACGAAAGAATAGCTGCTTTTTACAATAGAACAATCAAGGCAGTTTCCATTGCTTAAATAACATCTTATTGCCTGATCAGTCCAATTTTTAGTTATCGAGTTTGATATTTCATTAAGTTCTCGTGATGGAATGTAGCTAATCTTTGAAGCATTTTCTGATTTATTATAAGCTTTGTTTATCATATAACCTGACATCCCTTATATCCTCTAAAACGAACACCCTGATACAAAATTGCATCATCCTTTGACAAGGATATACTGTTCTTGTCTTATAGTAATCATTTATTTGTTGTATTATTTTGAAAATTTTTTATAATTAAAAAAATATAATTGTATAATTGTCTTATTAAGGCATATTGGATGTTTTTTCTTTAAAATTATGAACAATAAAAGTATAAATAAGTATATTTTTTCTTTTCTACTCTGCTCTATCCTGGCTTCAAATTCAGTAAGTACAAGAGCAGAGGGAATTAATATTGAAAAAATAAACTTTGAACTTGGAGTTAGCTGTCTTAAGCAAAATGATTATAAACAAGCAATAAGATATTTTGAACTGGTTGTGCAAAAAAATCCAAAAAATATTGAAGCTTATTATAATCTGGCTTTAGCTTATAAAAAATCAGGTATGGCAGAAAAATCAGTTTCAGAATTTGATACGGTTGTAAAATTACTTAATGACCCAAAAAATTCTCAAGTAAAAGAAATAGACATAAACAAAATTAGTCAGGAAAACAGAATCCTGCACAGCAATGAGCTTGCCTCAGATAAATACGGACTTTATTCAAAGGTTAAATCGCAGGAAAATGATTATATTGACCTCGGGGACATTCATTATGACAATCAGCAGTTTGATACCGCTATTGAATACTATAATCTTGCTCTTCAAATAAATCCTTATAATGACAGTATTTATTTCAAAATTGCAAAAAGTTATGTTGATGCGGGAAATTTCATTAAGGCAAAGCCATATATAACAAAAGCAGTTGAATTAACTCCGCAAAATCCAAAATTTACTTACTATAAAGATCTTGTAGAAAAAAATACAGGCAGTAAAAAAATTAATTTACCGCAAAAAACTGTTAATCAGCCTATAAACAAAAAAGAACTTTTCCGCGAAGAAACCCCTGCGGTTAAAGTAAGCACAGAAATAAATAAATCAAAAAATAACCCTGATTTTCAGAAAGAAGAAACAAAAAAAATTGAAATTCCAAATATCAAATTAAATGACAAGATTTTAAAACCAAAGATTGTTTCTGAAATAAAATCACCAGCTTACAAAAATACATTTACAGAAGACAAAAAACAGTTAATTAATCAGGAAAATTCATCTCAAGGGAAATCACAGGAACTAGATTATCTCGATTTAGCCGACTTGCATTATGACAATCAAGAACTGGAAACGGCTATCGAGTATTATACTCTTGCTTTAAATATCAATTCAAATAATGATTATACTTATTACAAGCTTGCACGGTGTTTTCTTGACATGAAACAATATAAAAATGCCGATAAATATATAGATAAAGCCATTGCCTTTAATTCGGTTTCTTCGCAGAAAAAATATTTTTATTTTAAAGATGAAATCTTAAATAAATTGAATTCTGACAACAATACGGCCTTGTCGTACAAAATACCTGATAATTTTACAAAAAGCAAAACTAATAAGGTCGTGAAACTTAATCCTGATTTGAATAAATTTTCAAAAGAAAGACAGAACCCGTCTTTTAATAACTTAGTTTCGCCCCTTAAAATGATAGCTGAAGATCCAAAAATAAATCCTGAAGATGAAACCGTATCAACAGAAAAACAAGACGTTTCCGAAGTTAAATCAGCAGAAAAGCCTCATGTTATTAAAAATCAAAAATTACTGGAAATATCAGCCTTTTTTAACAAACTGAAGCCTGATTTTAGCCAATTTAACAATTATTATCAGGAAAAAATAGTAGTAAAAGTTCCTCAAAAAGAAAAAGTTAAAGAAAAAATAAGTGTTAAAGTCGACAAATCAAAAACTTTAATAACAGATATTTCAAAGCAGCAAACAGCTTCAACAGAAATGCCGGCTTCTGTCTTTGGCAATGATATGAAGTATTACCAGACTCAGGAACCGGAACATGCCAAACCTGCCGAGATTCAATACGAAAAACCAATGCAGGAAGAAACTAAAGAAGTACAATATACAGCTGATTATTATAATGAAAAAGGTATTGAATATTTTAAACGTGATAATGCCCAAAAGGCTGAAAATTTCTTTAAAAAAGCCTTGGAATTAAATCCAATGTACGCAAAAGCTTATAATAACCTTGCAAATATAGAAGTACAAAAAGATAATCCCGAAAAAGCTATTGAATACAGCAATAAGGCACTTGCGATCGAGCCTTCTTATCCTGAATCTTTCTATAATTTAGCATTGATTTATAAAAAGAAAAAAGATTTTGCCAATGAAATTGCTTATTTAGATAAAGCTATACAAGCTGACCCAAAATATTATCAAGCTTATTTTACAAAAGGACTTGCTTATTACAATGCAGGAAAGTATGAACAGGCTAAATATAATTTTAAAGAAGTATTGAATCTCAAAAATGACCATTATCTTGCAAGTCAAAATCTTGGGATTATTTATGCAAACGAGTTAAACAAAACGGAAGCTGAAAATTACCTGAAAACAGCTATAAGGCTCAATAAAGATAACCCGACTTCATATTATTACCTTGCTTCTATTTATCAAAGTACAGGGAGTGTATTTGATGCAATAGAAAATTACCGCAAAACCATAGAACTTGATCCCTCAAATTATAAAGCTTATCTGGCTTTAAGCAAGGTCTATGAACAAAACGATGAAGTTGACAGGGCTATCGATACGTTAAATGATGCAATACAGCTAAATCAGTCAAATGCGGAACCATATAATTATAAAGGTTTGCTGTATCTGAAAAAAGATAAATATATAGAAGCAACCAATGCTTTTCAGAAAGCTATCGCTCTTAATCCCAACAGGTCTGTCTATCATTACAACCTGAGCCAGAGCTATATTTGTCTGAATATGAAAAACAAAGCCCAAATGGAGTTTGAGAAAGCTGTAAATAACCAGCCTAAATCCATACAGGACGTTATCGACCTTTCGGAAATTTTTTATGACCGCTCAATGCCGAGTTATTCAATAAAAGTTTTGAAAGAAGGGATTGCCATTTTGCCTGATAATGATTATCTTTATGTGGTGCTTTCAAATTTTTACGAAAAAACAGGCGCTATAAATTCAGCTAAAAAATTGCTTTCAGATTATCTTGTCAAAAAACCAAACGGCACACTCAGCCTGCTAATTCAGCGTAAATTAAGCAGTATGGAAAATACGGGAAATAATAATGAGAATTAATTGTTATGATTATAGATAAAATACAGAATGCATCTTTGTATTATGATATCAACGAAAAAATGGCCATAGCCCTTAAATATCTTGAAAATACTGACTTTTCTGAAATTCAAAACGGAAAATACGAAATTTTAGGCGATGATATTTTTGTATTAGTACAGGATTACCAGACAAAACCTCTTGCAGAAGGAAGATTTGAAGCTCATAAAAAGCATATTGATATTCAGTATTTGATTAAAGGCGTAGAAAAAATGGGCTATACAAATGTTAATACGCTAAAACCTCTAACTGATTATGATGAAACCGCAGATATTATGTTTTTGGAAGGTAATGGCTATTTAGTTACAGTTGAAGAAAAATTTTTCACTATTTTCACTCCGTTAGATGCCCACATGCCGGGAATTGAAGCAATAACTTCTCAATACGTCAAAAAAGCGGTTGTAAAAATAAAGATATAAACATCAAAATTCTCTTTACAACAAATATTGCTGATGATAAAATTTATCACAACAAATAGGGAAACTCCGGTTAAAATCCGGGACTGTGCCGCAACTGTAAAGAAGGCATTTTGTTTAATTTATGCTTTCAAGTCAGAATACCTCTTTGTTATATGTTAATAGCGAGCACTAGAGGATTATTTCGATGATAATTACATATTTATAATTTTATAGAAGAACGCTTTTAAATTAAAAGCGTTCTTCTATGTTTTTTGTCATTTTGCCTGAAAAACTCGAATTGCTAAATCGCCTAAATCGTCATTGCGAGCATAACGAAGCAATCTATAAAAATTAAATACCAAGAAAGAAACATGAAAATACAAGCTTTAAATACAAATAATACGCCTAAAATTCTTGTTCAGCAAAAAACGATGGGAGTTTGCTGTCCGCATGGAAATCCCGGCGGTTCATGTCCTCTATGTCTTGGAATGGGCGGAGGCGGAGGAGGCTCGGCAGCAAAATCAAAGCCTACCGCAAAAGAATTAGGGCTTCTGACATGGGCTGACTTGCTTCCTGCGTGGAATGCAATGCTTGCTGCAAAACAAAGACAGGAATTCAATCAAAAACTTGATAACATGTCTGCTATGAAAAAATTTATCGAGCAATCAAGTATTTTTAAAACAATAAATAACTTTATCGATAATAATCTTGTTAAACTGTTTAATTCAACAGGTTTAACACCTCTTGCAAAAACCATAACCCGAACAATGCAGGCAATAAATAATATTTTTACCGAATTAAAAACACAGCTTTTTCAAAATATAACTAAACTTGCAGGTTTGTTAAATGAAAAACTCCAACAAATTATGAACAAACTAAAACAGGCAACAGAAAACTTTAAAAATGCTATGGAAACTTTTATTTCTAATATGAAAGATAAAGAAAAGGCTGTAAAAGAGTTTTTAGCTGCTTTTGCAAACAGGCTAAAGAAAAAACTTTTCAGAATAGTAGAACCGACTGACAATTCTTTTGAAGAATTAGAAGATCAGAAAAACAATGCAGAAACTTACGAGGAATTACTTAATGTATAAAAATTCTGTAATAAATAATTTCTCTGCACTGCAACCCCGTAATTCTACTGATACCAATAATAGAAAAAAAGTTAAAGAAGAAATTACAAAAGAAGGCGTTGTTGTAAATACTTTTATAAAAGACCCCGAAACATATTATGCGGATTCTCCGGTGCAGGATACACCTTTGCCGAAGGCTATGTTGGAGAAAAAAGAAAATAATTCCGCTAAATGGTATAACAACCCGATAGTTCCAATAATTGCAGCACCTTTGTTAATTCTTGGTATTGGTGCGGGAGCTGCGAAATTATTCAAAAATTCTTTAATCAACAAAAATAATTTATTATCGGATGTCAAAATACCTGATGTTCCAAGAATGGTTACATTAAACAATGATAATAGATTAGTTCTGTATGCTTTTATTCATGATCCTTCTACAAAAACATTACTAACTGCCGCAGCAGTTTTAGCAGCTTCCGCAACAGGTTTTATGATGAAAAATGTTGTTGACGGGGTAAAAGAAATTTGGGTTAAGAAAAATTTTGCAGATATAAAACGTGATAAAGAAGAAAAACTTATTGATATAGAAACAAAAAGTTTCTCAGGAAAAAACCAGATAATCAGAAGTTTGATGTCTCAAAAAAATAATGAATTAAACAGTTATGACAATTTTTTAGTAAATCAGGAAAATTCTGATAAAAAACAAGCGGCTTTTGGAAATAAAAATAATAATAAAGATGAAAATAAAAATGATTTAGGCAAAATTGCTTTATATTCAGGCGTAGGGGTTGCAACTATAGGGCTATCTTTATTGTTTGCAAAATCTATTTTCAAAAATATTGGCAAAATGGCGCAACATCTGGAAGCTTATAAAAGTGAAATTCAACAAAAGTTGGGTGATGATTTGAAAAATATTTCCCAACAAGACTTGAAAAAAACTCTGGAAAATTCTAGTGCTACAGCAGAAATAAAACAATCTTTTGTAAATGACTGTAATAAAGCAAAATCAAATAATTCAGTATTTGAAGATGCCTCTCGCGAGGTATACGGAAGCAGCGGCAAAACAATTTTTTCTGCGGTTGTAAGCCACGTTTCATCCTTTATTTACACGTATATGATTAATAAATCTCCTCAAACAAGGAATTTGGCAATACTTCTTTGTTCCTCGGCAGCCTTTGAGTACGTGGGAGAAAAAGCCATAGAAGGAATTAAAGAAACTCAGGTAGAAAAAGCAAACGCCAAAACAGAAATTGATCTTCAAGACAGGCTTGTTCAGGTAGAGCTTAATAACTTTTATCGGAAGAAAAACAGCTATATTCAGCCTTTAATGGAAGATTATAAGGAAAAAATCAAGCAGCCGCTTTCTTTAAACGAAATTAAAAAACTGAAAGAAAACGTACTTTCAGAAATCAAAAGCGGTCCTCCGTTTGTTTATTCTTAATCAAACAGCTTTTTATTTTGAATTGTTATATTTTTGCAAAAAGTTATAAACTTTAGAGCCGTGAGTTTTTCCTATAACTCTTGATAATTCTGACTTGTTCGCCGTCATAATCCCGTTTATATCGCCGAAATATTCTATTAGTGTCTTTTTATGAGAAAGTTGCAGCGTAGATATATCATCAAGTATTGATTTTATAGCGCTTTTTTCCCGTAATTTCCTGTGATAACTCACAGCAAAGCGATGGGCTTCATCTCTGACCTGTTGAAAAAGAAATAATGCCTTTGAATTAGCAGGAAGAATAATAGGATTTGGCTGCTCGGGAAGAAAAATCTCTTCAAACTTTTTGGCAAGAGAAACTATAGGCATATTGCTAAGCCCCAGTTCTTCCAATGACTCCAATGTGGCGGAAAGTTGTCCCTTTCCTCCGTCTACTATTATTAAGTCAGGAAAAATTTGTTCTTTTTGGGCATTATTTGACATATCACGCAAAAGTTTTTGATACCGTCTTTTTATTACTTCCTTCATTGAAGCAAAATCATCTGTCTGCCCTTCGGCAAGAGTTCTGATTTTATACTTCCTGTATTCTGATTTATATGGTTTTCCGTTAATAAAGACGACCATACTTGCCACAGTATTTGTTCCTTGAATATGCGAAATATCAAAACATTCGATTCGAGCCGGAAAATTTGGAAGATTAAGTTTTTCCTGAATATAACAACCGATTTCGTTCCAGTCATTTTGAAGACTTGCCATTTCTGAAACTTTTAAACCTTCAAGAGCGGCTAAAGCGTTTTTGTCCGCCATTTCAACGAGTTCAAACTTCTTTTGGCTTTTGGGAGACATAAGACTGACTTTAGAGCCTTTTTTGAAAGAGAGCCATTCTTTAATGATTTTGCTTTCTTCATCTTCGATTTCGCAGGAAATAAGCAGTTCTTTAGGAATTTCTGACCTGTCAACAAGCTGGTAGTACTCTTGAATAAAAGCAATTAATGCTTCATAAGGTGTGTGGATTTCATCAAGCTTGATGTCAAAATCTTCTTTAGCTATAAGCCTGCCGTCTCTGACTTTTAAAAGAGCAATGCTCATTATGGAATTATCCCGTGCAAATCCCAGTATATCTTGGTTTATGTCGGTATTTTCAGAAACCACTTTTTGCTTGCCGACTGCCTTCAATACGTCAAAATAACTGTCCCTGTAGCGTGCAGCTTTTTCAAATTCCTGATTTTCCGCAAAAATCTCCATCCGGTTTTTCAATTCGGCTAATAACTCGCTTTGTTTACCGGAAAGAAACATTTCAACCTGCTTAACAACTTCCTTATAATCTTCCGAGGCTGTAAGTTTTTGGCATGGTCCAAGGCACTTACCTATTTGATAATACATGCATGGGCGGTCTTTAAAACGTGGAGTTTTGCATTGTTTAAGCGGAAACATCTTTTTAATCAGCTCAAGAGTTGAATACATTGCTCTTGCATTTGTATAAGGTCCGAAATATTTCCCTTTTTGAAACTTTTTATCAGCTTTTCTTGTTACAATTATTCGGGGATATTGTTCTTCTGTAATTAAAAACCACGGAAACCTCTTGTCATCTTTAAGAAGAACGTTATATTTCGGTTTATGCTTTTTTATTAAATGAGATTCAAGTATTAATGCCTCAACTTCCGAGTCAGTAATAATAAAATCAAACCTTATAATCTGAGGAACCATAACAATAAGTTTTGGAGAGTCATGATTTTTCTGGAAATAGCTTTTTACACGCTTTTTCAGATTTTTAGCTTTGCCGATATAAATTATTTCATTGTTTTTATCGTGCATGAGATAGACCCCTGATGCATCAGGAAGCAATTTGAGAGATTCTTCAATTGTTAGTACTGGTTTCATAAAAAAATTATACTATTTTATTAAGAATTATTAAACTGAAACTTTTCAACATTATCAAGTATTTTCAGCTTTACAACTCTCTTTTTTAAATATTAGCGGCAATTTTTATTTTGAGTACGCTTTAATTATTTAGAAGTTGCCAGTATATAAGACAAAGGAGAAAGAGATGACTATTACAATACCCGGAGCTAAAATATTTCCTTATAAGCCTGAAGATACTGCTGTTAATAAAATTGAAATTGATTATTCCGGTGCTCATTTAGGTACGTTATTTAGCCCTACAATTACTATAAAAAATAAATCAGGGCAGCCTCTGGGCGTAGTTAATTATGACGGTGATAAATCAATAGGTAAAGTTATAGATGATCTTGCTCATCGTGTGCTTGGTAAAAAAGTAGATTTCTCAGCATAAATTTAATATTTTTTTACTGGAATTTTGATTTCTAATTAAAATTATATATCTTTTTCAGGATATAATTTTATAGAAATAAGAGTTTTGGTCTAACACATTGAAAATCAATATCAAATCAGAAAAATATAATATTAATAACGCAACAGATTGTAACTACAAGAAATTATTAGCAGAAAACCTTAGCTGTCCTGTAGAAAATTTGTCTTCTATAGTAGCTCCTGTCGAATTTATCAATCTTATTAACAAATATACTCCTGAAAACTTTCATACAGGTGATTTTTTATCTGGAAATTTTGAAAATTTATATCAAAATGTACTGAATAAAACTTTCAGAATAAATCTTCATCTTCATACCGTTGAATCTGACGGAATTATTTCAGTAGAAGAGCTTCTTAATCAGGCTGTTCTTTATGCAAAAAGTGTTAAAGCTCAAAATAAAGATGATTTGCCTGCTTTTGTTGTTTCTATAACCGATCATGATTCTTTAGAAGGCACCAAAAAAGCCCTTAAACTTATTGCTGAAAATCCGGAAAAATTTAATGATATTAAATTTGTTACAGGTATTGAGTTTAGCGTGAGTCTTGATAATGAAGAAATTTTCAAAAAGCCTGTTGCGGCTGACTTGATGGGGTATTGCATAAATCCGTTTGATGAGGATTTGAATAATTTTATACAAAATATTAAAAATTCCAGAAATGAAGAAGCTCAAAAAATCTTACTAAAATTAAGTAAATTTGGAATAAATGAAAATTTTGAAACTTTGAAAAATTCTCATCCTTTAATTAAAATTGGTGGAAGTATGGCATTTTTTGACTTTATTAAACGTTATATTTACAAAAAATACAAAAAATCATCGGAATTATTAAAACATAAAGATGAAATAGAAAAATTATTCGCAGGAAAACAAATTGCATTTAGTCCTACCATAAAACAAGTAACACAGGTTTTAAATAAAAGTTTCGGGTATGCAGGTCTTGCGCATCCCGGAAGAATTCATTTAGGCAAAGTCGATGAATCCAAGGTTTTTTCTTCGAGTGATAGGGACATTCAACAGGAATCGCTCTACTTACTTTTAAAAGATTCGGCTAATCAGGGAGCAGTGCTGACAGAAAGCAATTATCATTATACGATGAGACATTTTAACGAAGAACTGCAAAAACTTATTGATGTAACCGAGCTTGCTTGCGAAGAAATTGGATTCCTGAAAACAGGCGGTACTGACGGACATAAAGCAAATATCTTTACGCATACTTTGGATTTATCAGAAGAAGAACTTAAGCTTCTTTTAAGGAGTTAAAATTAATGTGTATTAAACAGAAAAAAATTTTTTTTATAGTGGTTATATTTCTTATTTCAAGCTTGTTTTTAACATCTTATAAGTCTGAAACTCCTTTTAACTCAATAGATGAAACAATCAATCGAAGTCAAATATCAAAAAGTTCTGTAGTTTCTGTTTCTATAAGAGATATTCAAAGCGAAAAATCGGTTTATCAAAGAGATGCAAACCTGCTATTGCATCCTGCTTCTACTCTCAAAGCATTTACAACTCCTGTAATTCTTGATGTTTTGACAAAAAACTTATCAACAGGTCTTTATAAAGATAATAAAGGGAATATTTATTTAAAACTCTGCGCAGACCCTCAATTAAACACAGAAAAACTTTCTGATTTGATAATGGGCTTCAAAATAAAAGGATATAACCGAATTAAAGGCAGCTTGTATCTTGATGATTCGGCTATTGATGATATTCCGTGGGGTACGGGGTGGATGTGGGACGATGAAAACAACTCTTATATGCCAAAATTCAATGCATATAACTTAAACAGAAATTTAATATCAGTAAAAGTTACTCCAACAGAGTTAAATCAAAAACCAAAAGTGGAAATTATTCCATACTACCCTGTAAAAATAATTAACAATGCCGTTACTTCCAATGAAACCAATTTTTCAGTTGAACGAAAAGTATGGAAAAATTCTGAAAATCTTTATGTGGACGGTAAAATTTCCGTTTTGACAGCAAAAATATTGCCTGTTGGAAATCCTGAAATATTTTTTAAATATCAGCTTCAAAAAATCATTAAAGATAATAAAATCAAGTTTTCAGGACAATATAAAACAGTAAAACTTCCCGTTGACGCTGTTTTAATTAGTGAAATATCTCATAATATACTTGATGAAGTAAAAATAATAAATAAACAAAGCGATAATCTCTCTACTGAAACTTTGTTTAAGCTTGCAGGTGCTGAATATACAGGGTTGACAGGTTCAACTGAAAACGGACTAAAAGCTTTTAAATCTTTTTATTCAAAGCTGGGGATTGATACATCAGAAATTTCAATAGTTGATGCCAGCGGAGTTTCCCAAAACGATCTTATAACAGCAAATTGGATGACGAATACCCTTGCAAAGCTTTATAAGAGTCAGAATTTTGAGACCTACAAAAGCACGCTCGCAACTCCTTTAGAAAGCGGAACATTGCAGAATAGACTGGCTGTCCTTCAAGGAAAACTTTTTGCCAAGACAGGCACAAATGCAGGAGTTAGCGCAATAACAGGTTATTTGACAGGTAAATCGGGAAAAACTTATTCATTTGCAATAATCATCCAAAATTTCAAAGACAGCGCAAAACCTGTTAAAGAACTCGAAGATGAAATATTGACAATACTTGGTATGTAGTCGCAATATCAAAGGCAGCAACAGTGCCTGTGATTAACTAACTCGAATTGCTTGTCATTTTGTTGGTTTTTATCGCTTACTTGAAGAATCACTCTAAGTCTATTCTTAAGCCTCAGCTCGCAATCCGCTTTGCTCAAGATGACATTTTAAATAATCATTATTTACAGTATTCTTAGCTATACTGAAACGAGTTTGTTTTCAGGAAAACCGGCAAAGCCTGATTTTCCCGAAAAGCATCACTCCTAAAAGCTATAGTGCTTTCGCAAAAAATATTTCATTTCTTAATTACTTTTTCAGAGCACTATATCTATCAATTATGGTTTTTTATAGTTTAATAAGTCTATTAGCAAAATTAACGGAGAATTTTATTATGAACGCTACATTAAAAACAATTCTTAGCAGGAGAAGCGTAAGAAGTTATTCTGCTGAACAAATTAAAGATGAAGAGCTTGATTTGATTTTAAAAGCGGGACTGTACGCGCCAAGTGCGCATAATCAGCAATCGTGGCATTTTACGGTTATTCAGGATAAAGAAGTTATAGATAACTTAAATGAATCATCCAAAGAAGCTATGCTTAAGCCGGAATATGAGTATTTAAATAAATTTGCAACAAATGAAAATTTTAATCTTTTTTATAATGCACCGACTGTAATTGTTGTTTCAGGCGAGAAATCAGCTTTAGCTCCCCGTATGGACTGCGCTGCTGCTATACAGAACATGCTTATTGCGGCAGAATCTTTAAATATAGGCACTTGTTGGGTCGGACTTGTTACGCCGCTTTTCAAAAGCGAAAGAGCAGATGAATTTTCAAAATTATTCGGTATTACTGATGATTTTGAGCTTTATTATGCAGTTGCCCTCGGTTATAAAACGGAGGAAAATGCACAACCTGCACCAAGAAGAGAAAATACGGTTAATTTTATAAGATAATAATTATTATAAAGGTTATACTGATTACAATGCAAAATTTTAAAAGGAATTATAATGACATTTAGAAAAACTCCCGAGGAAAAACAGCAAAAACAGTTGGAAATGACTAAGCTGGAAACCAAATACGAGCAGTTTTTAGCTAAAAAAATCTCGAAAAAGAGAGCGGTTCTTTTATCCAAATATCCTGAAATTAAAACATTGTTTGAAGGCTGGTTGTATGGAGTTTATGTCGCTATATTAGACTCTCAAAAAGTTAGCGAAGCAAAAGGCAAATTATATTATTTATTTGAAAATATTCCCGAATCTGAAGGTAAATATAAATTAAATTACGAAATTATCAATAATAATTGTGTTTTTGAACCCTCAGAGTTAAAAAATTTTCCTAAATCTTATTTGACCGTTTTAAAAAGAAATAAATTTGATATAAAAAAAGATAAATCCGATATAAACGAACTTATAGAAGCGCATCATTATACTGTTGACGCAGAGAAAAAGAAAAAGCCCAAAGATGTTATCAAGATGGAGTACAGGGCATGTGATTTGTACTATAACCATAAAATTCCACCTGAAAAAATAGCCGCAACTTTAAGAAACAGACTAAAAAAGCCTGCTATTCAAAGAATAATAAAGCTTTATCCTTATTTCAAAACATATAACGCCGAAAATAGTACCGAAGAATCAAATAATAGTTAAATTTAGTTATATCGAAATGAGTACCAAATCCCTCTGACACCGTTTGCTGATAGAAGTGTCTTCAAGAATAAAGTACTCATTCGTAGTTTAGATTTTGAAATTTATTTTAAGATTGTGCTGTTGGTTAAATCAATTCTGACAGGCTTTTTAAGTTTTACATAAATCTGATCGCCTTCATTAAGTTTGATTTTTCTTCCTTTTATAACAAAATTCACGGCTTTTTGATACCATTTGTATTTTTTAGAAGGTAAATCAACACTTCCGGGGAAATCTGTTTTTTGTCTTCTTACCGTATTTATATTTTGAGCTTCAAAAACAGATTTAGCGTTTCTAATAAAGTATTTTGCAGGAATTAAATCTGTAATTTGACCGCTGATATACGTACCTTTAGCAATTAAAAGGTAATTATCTTTTGTAACGAGATTATCTTTGACTTCTGTAACAAAAACTTCTCCCTGTTGGCTTTTTTGGCTGTTTATTACGCCAAGAAGAGTAACAGGAAGCAATGTTCCTTCAGGAATTGTCGCTATTGTACCGTTAAGGCTTACAGGGTCTATAACTGTTCCTGTTGCTTTGATAGGTTGCATTGCGAGTGCAAGTTTGGAATTTGGTCTTTTAAGTGCCTGTTTTCTCATATTATAAAGACTTACTGCAAGCTCTGCTCTGGAAATTTTTGCATCAGGGTTAAAAAGATTTGGGCTTGCCGGATTATGTGCGGTTACTTTAAGAATTTCAGCTTTTCCCGCACTAAGAACTGCCCATGTCGGAATTTTAGCAGCATCTTTATAGACTTTCAAAGCTTTTTTTGCTTGAGCTTCTGTAATATTACTTGTTTCAACAGAGGCAATCATCATATAAACAGCGTCTGCTTTGTTGATATTGTCATCAGGCTTAAATGTTCCGTCGGAATAAATTTTTAGCAAGTCAAAGCTTTGAGCTTTTTCAATCATGTCATAAGCCCAATAGTTTTGGGGAACATCGCTAAAATAGTAAATTTCTTTCAGGATGCAGTTTTCCTGACCTAAAGCTTTGACTACCATTGTTGCAAATTCGGCTCTTGAAACAGGCTGATCTGCCTTAAATGTTTCGTCAGGATAACCAATGACGACATCATCTGTTGAAAGCTTCTGAATTTGCGGAGAAGCCCAGTGATTTTTGCTTAAATCAGAATAATTTTTGGCGGAAACGCTGTTAATAACAAGCCCCGCACATGTAAGTGCTATCAACACCTTTACAAAACTTTTCATTTTCACTCTCCCTTTTTCGACTTTATACCCGAATATATTATTCTTTAAATAAATGTTTGCACTGATTATACCAAATTTATCTTTTATCGGAAAAAGATTTTTTTGGTGAAGAAACAAATAATCTTTCGATTTTTCTTAGTAATTTTATAATTTTTGCTTCTTTATGTTTCATAATAGGGTCAACAAGTATAGTAACAATACCTAGTCTTTGGCCCACCCAAATATCTGTAAGCGGTCTGTCTCCGACTATAACAACTTGAGATGGAATCAATTCCAGTTGCTTGAGCGCGAGCAAAGCGGCTTTTCTTCTGGGTTTGCCTGCTTTGTCAAATGCTATGCAGCCAATTTGCTCTCCTGCTTCCTGAACATAAGATTTGTCGGGGTTGTTGCTTAAAATTGCAATTTGAAAATCTTCTTTTGCCTTGATAATCCATTGTGCTATGTCTTCAGGTAATACGCAGGTATTAGGAGGCATCAGCGTATTATCAAGGTCAAAAATCAAACCTTTAATATTCTCATCTTTAAGCTCTTCGAGATTGATATCGGTAACTCGATCAACTATATAAGTGGGTTTCAGTCTTAATGGCATTATTTTTTTGCTCTTTCTGTCTAATAATTCCCCATTTCCAATCTTCGGGAGAATTCTCTATATTTAATTTAATACAAACTTCATCATTTGTGTTGGTTACTTCAACTTTTTCTTCAAATTTGTTAATTATTTCAAGAATTTCTGTTGAGATGCAGGAAGTCGGTGTTATAAAATCAACAATTTCGCCTGATTTTAGTTGATTTTTGGCTTTAATCTTAAAGATATTATTTTCTACTTTTTCAAGAATTATAGCCTGAAAAACTGATTTCAAAGTGCTTTTGCTCGCTTTGTAATCATAATGGCTGCTGTCAGGTCTTTCAAGCAAAAATCCCGTAGTTAATCCGCGATTTCCTATATTAAATAGTTCTTCATAAAATTCTTCTATATTTATCAGGTTTCCGTCATAGAAAGCATTAAGAGCTTTTTTATAAGTTTTAGCCACTAAAGCGGCGTAATACATACTTTTTGTCCTGCCTTCAATTTTGAAGGAAGAAACGCCTGCATTGATTAAATCAGGGATATACTCAATAAGAGAAAGGTCTTTAGGGTTTAAAATATAAGTTCCGTGCTGATCTTCGGTAATTTCATATTCATCATCGGGTCTTTTGCTTTCAATGAGTTTATATGTCCAGCGGCATGGCTGAGCGCAGGCTCCTTGATTGGATTTTCTTGTGTTATTTGTCATATAATCGCTTAGCAGGCATCTTCCCGAATAAGCAACGCACATGGAACCGTGAACAAGTGCTTCCAGTTCTATATCGGGAACTTTTACCGCAATTTGTTCTATCTCTTTTAAGGACAGTTCTCTTGCTAAAATTATTCTTGTTGCTCCCAAATCCTGCCAGAATTTAGCAGATTCATAATTTAAAACATTTGCCTGCGTGCTTATATGAATAGGAACGTTTGGCAAATATCTTTTTGTGAAGGAGTAAAACGCAGGGTCTGCAAAAATTATACCGTCAGGACTAGCATCTGCAAGTAATTCCATAAGCGGAGGGAGTTTTTCTATAATTTCGTTATTTGGAAAGACATTGAGCGTAACATAAGCTTTAGCTCCCATACTGTGCGCGATTTCGATAGAATTTTTTATATTTTCGTTTGTTATTATATTTCCTGTTTTTGGACTCCTGAGGCTGAAATCAGCAGTTCCAAGATAAACGGCATCAGCTCCGTATGCCATTGCATACTGCATTTTTTCTGTATTTCCTGCCGGTAACAAGAGTTCTGCGCGTTTCATCTTATTTTTTCAGTCCATATTGTAATTTTAACAAGACAATTTCTTCTTAATTAAACAGTTTATCAAAAATAAATTAATTAAACTATTTTAAAAAATAGATAAAAGTTGATATTATTGCTATACTTAACTGGTAAACAAATTTTACAAATTTTTGTATATATAACAGGTTTTTTACAAAATGCGCACAGAAAAATATTCAAAAATAATTAAAAAAACACTGCAAATAATAGCATCAGATAAATTTTTGGCAATTTTAATATTGGTTTTAAGTCTTTTTGTTATAACAGGATTGTTAGCCAGCCGTTATTACTTATTTCAAAATATAGTAGAAAACGGTATGAGCAAGGTTGATGTTATAGCTCCAAAAACCATCAAAGTCGCAGATCCTGACAAAATTGAAAGAGCAAAACAGCTTGAAGTTTCAAAAATTAAGCCTGTCTTAAAACCTCTACAAAATGGTATTGATGAATATATCAGGAAAAATCTGGGAGAGCTCCTAAATTCAGTAAAAGAAGTTAGAGAAAAAAGCGAAAACAAATCTGCTAAAAGGTCTGAAGTAAAAGAACTGCTTGAAATTTCTGAAGATAACTATTTTATAAATAATTCTATTGATTATTTATTTAATTCTTCGGAAGCCGGATTTGCGAGAATAGCAACAGAATCGCTTAATTCTTTAAACGATATTCTTGCTGAAGGTCTTTCTGATACTGATTTTATAGTAAAAAGAAATGATATTTTAACTAAACATATCCGAAGTTCACTTCCTAAAACACAAAAAAGAGCAATTTCACTAATTTTAAATAAAATACTTGAGCCAAACATGACTGAAGACAAGCTCGCTACAGAATTAGAAAAGCAGAAAGCAATCAGTCAGGTTAAACCTATATATTCTATTTACAAAAAAGGCGATATTATTGTCTCAGTTGGAGACAGAATAACGCTGGTTCAAAAAGCTGCGTTGAAAAAAATGGGTTATAATGTTGCACAGCTTGATTTTTTCGGTCTTTTAGGCATATTTTCTCTGGTAAGTTTGTGTGTTTTTACTTTTGCTTATTTTCTTATTACTTTTGATTCTAAATATTTAAAACCTTCTTATCTTGCTCTTATTGCGCTTTTAATATCTGTTATCACCATGTTTGCTGTCTTATTGCCCCCTGATGTTCCTGTATATATCCTTCCAATACCTGCTATAGCAATGCTGTTAACTATTTTCACCAGCTCGAGAATATCAATGCTCGTTACGGTAATGAGTATAATACTGCTTGGAGTTGCGCTTCAGTATCAGGCGACAGATATATTTGTCTTTTTGCTCGGCGGTTTGATAGCAATTTTTACTTCAAATTCAGTTAACTACTACAGACGAATGGATATAGTACGTGCAGGTTTTTATGTTGGTCTTGTTCAAACTTTTGTTATTATTTCAATATTTTTACTGCAAAACGGTACGGACAGTATTGAATTTGCGCCGTTGCTGAAAAATATTCTTCTTGGTTTTGTGAACGGACTGGGAAGCGGAATAATCGCTCTGGGGTCTTTACCGCTAATTGAAAGTGCATTTAAGATAATTACGCCTTACGGACTTGCTGAACTGGCTGACCATAATCAGATTTTGCTCAGAAGGCTACAGTTTGAAGCGCCTGGTACCTACCATCACAGTCTTATGGTAAGCAATTTGTGCGAAGCCGCAGCTGAAGCCATTGGAGGAAATCCTGTTTTGGCCAGAGTAGGAGCTTTTTATCACGATATAGGAAAATTAAAAAGACCGCTGTTTTTTATAGAAAATCAATCTTATTTTGGTATTGAAAACCCGCATGAAAAACTTAATCCAAGGCTAAGCAAGATGGTAATTACTGCTCATCCCAAAGACGGACTTGAACTTGCCAAAGAATACGGACTTCCTCCGGTAATTCTTCAGTTTATAATTCAGCACCATGGCGACGGAATTGCTTCGTATTTCTATATTCAGGCTCTGGAACAAGAAGGAGCGGAAAACGTTTCCGAAGAGCAGTTCAGGTACAATAATCCTAAGCCTTCTACTAAAGAAACAGCGATTCTTATGCTGGCTGACGCAGTTGAATCTGCGGTAAGATCAATTAAAACCCCGACACAGGAAATGATAGAAGATATAGTAGAGAATATTATTAAAGAAAGACTTTATGACGGCCAGCTTTCTGAAAGCCCGCTTACACAAAAAGATTTAAAAGTTGTAGCGGGAGTATTTAAGCGTGTTCTCAGAGGGATGCAGCACCATAGAATTAAATACCATCAAAATGTCCTTGAAGAACTAAATCAAAAAACCGCATCTACAAGTTTAAAACAAATTCAGCAGCAGCTTGAAGCTGAAACCTTGCCGATATTCCCCGTTGAAGACCAGACTAAAGAAAATAAACAGTAATAAATATGAATAAATTTGAAATCTTAATAACTGATAATCAGGATAAATTCAGCATAAATACTTCTGAAATAGAGGGAATTGCCTCAGAAATGTTGGAATATCTTGTTAAAGATGCTGAAATATTAGAATCATCAGTATTAAAAGATATAGATTTGCTAGAATATACTCTGGGAGTGGATATTGTCTTTTGTGATGATGAAGAAATAACAGAATTAAACACTTCTTATAGAGGCAAGAATAAAGCGACAGATGTGTTATCTTTTGCTCTTTTTGCAGATAATCCCGATGAAAATTTTATAATAGATAATCAAATTTCGCTCGGAGAAATCATTATCTCGACTGAAACTGCCAAAAAACAAGCAGAGGAAAGAAGTAAATCATTTAAAGAAGAAATTTATTTTTTACTAAGTCACGGCATTTTGCATTTGCTAGGATTTGACCATCCTGACGAAGGAACGCTTGAGGATATGCTTGCTCTTCAGCATGAAATGATAAATTTTGCCGTTAAATAACTCAGTCGCAAATTAATTTATTTTTACAAATTGTCATTCTGAGGGTTTTAACCCGAAGAATCTGTCCGGTAAGCATTTTTAGCTAAAATCATAAATTGGACAGATCCTTCGCTTTGCTCAGGATGACATTCTCAAAAATCAATATTTGCAATAATTTTAGCAGGCGACTCGAGTTAAATAGAGTTTAAACGGTCTGTTCTGCCAGAGTTTTTTTTATTTCCGACAACAAATTTTCAAAATTTTGTAAAATAATTTTTTTATCTGTCGAATAATCATTTTTAATTAATTCTATTAATGAATGTTCTAATTTGTTGGAAGTTTTGCTTAGTTTGTTGAAGCCGAACATAGCGCTTGATCCGGATATTTTATGTATATGTCCGTATGCTTCTTGCAGTGCTGCAATTGAATTTTCTTCCTTTAGATTTTCAGCACTAAAGATGCAATCTTTTACAGTTGTTAAAAAATTGTATTTCTCGTTTAAGCCTTTGAAATAATTGCTTTTTACAATATTAAGTTTTTCTTGGAAATCAAATTGTTCTAAGTTCATAGTTATATTTATATAATATTTTTGAAAATAATTAAATCTTTAATTTTTTGTTTATCAAAAAAAGTTGAAAAATTAGTCCTTTCGCTCATTAAATCTGTAAATAAAAATGTTAAATTAAAATTACAAAACTTAAAATCAGGTAAGAGAGGAATAGACATGGCACACACAATTTCTAAACAAATTTATGATGATGAAAAGAAAAAATATGTAGAATGTGAAATTCTCATTCTCGATGAAGAAGAAGGACTTCCTCCCACTGACAGAAGAGAAATCGTTTTATCCTGCAACGATATAGAGCCTACGTTTTCGGAAATTTCCGATTCTAATACTTCTGATGTAAATGATTTATATCCTGAAACCGAACTTATTGACGAATATGCGGATTATGACGATTATAAAGATGATAAATTCGGGGATGAAGGAAAAAGAAAATATTATAAATAGAGGATGAAAAAAACCTTCTTAAAAGATTAAAATAGTTTTAACGGGGAAATTTTTTTTGGAGGTTTTTTATGAAGACTATAAATATGTCTCAAGATTTAAGTTTTGCTATTGATGTAGTTGAAGAAATTTTGAACAGTAAAGATGGAGAGGGATTTCTTCATTCAATAAGAAAATTTAAACAATCAAGAGAAGTTGATGATTCAACATTGTTAAGACTTAGAAAATATTTGAGATAAATCTTTCTATAACGCCTTATTTTTTGCTACCATGCATGCAGATGGAATTTTTGTCATCGTTATATAAATATTTTTTATAACGGTATTATAGGGTGGTTATAGATTTTGAGAGCTTACGTTCCCCTTCATTTGCATACGGAATACAGTCTTCTTGACGGAGCAACAAGAATCAAGGATGTTTTAAAGCATGCAAAAGAAAATAACATGCCGGCAGCCGCAATAACAGATCATGGCGTAATGTACGGTGCTATTGAGTTTTATAAAACAGCAAAAGAAGAAGGCATAAAACCTATCATAGGCTGCGAAGTCTACATGATAGAAGGGGATATTAACGACAAAAGCAAAAAGGTTTCTAATAACCATCTTGTTTTACTGGCAAAAGACAAAAAAGGTTATCAAAATCTTGTAAAAATTGTCAGCATTGCGCATATTGACGGATTTTATTATAAACCGAGAATTAATCATGAAATTCTGGAAAAACATCGTGAAGGATTAATTGCTTTATCGGCCTGTCTTGGCGGAGAAATTCCAAGAGCTCTTCTCAATGATGACTACGAAAAAGCTAAAGAAAAAACTTTGTATTTCAAAAATCTTTTCGGTAAGGATTTTTATCTGGAATTGCAGGATCACGGGATTGAAGGACAGAAAAAAATCAACCCCGGACTTATAAAGCTGGCTAAAGAAATGGAAGTTGAGCTGGTAATTACAAACGACAGCCATTATACAAAAAAAGAAGACGCTGTATGCCATGATATCCTTCTTTGTATGCAGACAGGAAAGACCAGAAACGATCCTTCCCGCATGAAATTTGCGAATAATGAGTTTTATATCAAAAATGCCGGGGAATTAAGATTCGCTTTCGACTGGATGGAAGAAGAAACTTTCAACAGGGCTATAGATAACACAGTAAAAATTTCCGAAAAGTGCAACCTTATTCTTGATATGGGAAAATCAATTCTTCCCAATTATCCTATTCCTAAAAATCACACGGTTGAGTCTTATCTTGATAAAGTTGTCAGGGAAAATATTTCAAACCGTTACGATGAACTTACTCAAAAAATTGAAGACAGAGTTAAGTTTGAGCTGAAAATTATCGAGGAAATGGGTTTTGCGGCGTATTTCCTTATTGTGTGGGATTTTATTAAGTATGCAAGAGATAACGAAGTTCCTGTAGGGCCGGGCAGGGGGTCTGCGGCAGGAAGCATTATTGCTTATATACTCGGAATTACAGAAATTGACCCTATCAGGCATAATCTCCTTTTTGAGCGGTTCTTGAATCCTGAAAGAATCAGCATGCCTGACGTTGATATTGACTTTTGTATTGATAAGCGTGAAAAAGTTATTAATTATGTAACCGAAACTTATGGCAAAGATAAAGTCTGCCAGATTATCACTTTTGGAACGCTTGCCGCCAGAGCAGCGATGAAAAGCGTTGCACGTGTTCTTGATATACCATATTCTGAGTCTGATAAATACGCAAAAATGATTCCCGCGCTTCCAAAAACCAAAATTGACGATGCTTTGCAGGCGGGAATGGATTTAAAAAAGCTTTATGACACTAATTTGCAGGTAAAAGAACTTGTTGATTTAGCCAGGTCAGTTGAAGGAATGAAATACAATGTCGGAACTCATGCCGCAGGGGTTATAATTTCTCGTGATCCGCTGTCCGAGATAGTTCCTGTTCAGTATTCAAAAGAAAAATCTGTAATTACATCTTATCCGATGGGAGATATCGAGAAACTCGGTCTTTTAAAAATGGATTTTCTCGGATTGAGAAACCTTACGATAATTGATAAAACAGTTAAATCAATCAAAAATAGGCACGGAGTTCAAATCGACATAGACAAAATTTCCCTTGATGATAAAAAAGTCTATGAAATGCTTTCGAAAGGAGATACGGACGGAGTTTTCCAGCTTGAATCTTCCGGTATGAAAACGCTTGTTAAAGATTTAAAACCTTCTGTTTTTGAGGATTTAGGCGCATTAGTGGCACTTTTTCGTCCAGGTCCTCTCAATTCCGGCATGGTTGGGGATTTTGTCCAGAGAAAACACGGACGTGCCAAGGTTGAATATAAAGATGCCAGACTTGAGCCTATTTTAAACGATACTTACGGAACAATAGTCTATCAAGAGCAGATAATGCAGATTGCACAATCGCTTGCAGGCTATACACTCGGTCAGGCTGATATTCTCAGACGGGCTATGGGTAAGAAAAAATCTGACGAGATGGATAAACAAAGAGAAATTTTTGTTTCGGGTGCTGTAAAAAATAAAGTTGACCAAAAAGTTGCGGAAACTTTGTTTGATACAATGACAGAATTTGCCGCATACTGCTTTAACAGGTCGCATTCGGCAGCTTATGCTTTTCTTGCCTACCAGACGGCATATTTAAAAGCGCATTATCCTGTGGAATATATGTCCGCATTGCTTTCCAGCGTTAGCAGCAATCAGGATAAAATTCAGCAATATATCGTGGAGTGCCAGAAGATGGGAATGGAAGTGCTTCCTCCTGATATTAACAAGTCAGGTTCTGATTTTACACCTGATGAAAATAATATAAGATTCGGGCTTGCTTCAGTGAAAAATGTCGGCGAAGGCGTTGTAGAGCAGGTTGTAAAAGGCAGGGAAGACGAAGAATACAAGTCTTTCTACGATTTCTGCACAAAGGTCGAGCTTAAACAGTTCAATAAAAGGACTCTTGAAAGTTTAATAAAAGCAGGTGCTTTTGTAACTATCGAGAAAAGCAGAAAACAATTACTGGAAAACTTTGATTCTGCATTGAATACTGCCATAAGAGAAAATGAAGCGAAATCCAGCGGACAGATGAATCTTTTTGCTATGCTGGCAGGAGGAAATGCTCCAGTGTTCGTTCTTTCAGGATCTTCCGAAGAAGAATTTCCCGACAGCGAAATTCAGGGATTTGAGAAAGATTTATTGGGCTTTTATGTAACCAGCCACCCGTTATCAGGCATAAAAGACCAATTACCTTTCCTTACCACGCATAATGTTTCTGAATTGGCCGAAATAAGAGAAGGTGCGCTTGTTACTATCTGCGGATTGATTTCCAGTGTGCGACTTATTACCACTAAATCAGGAAAAATGCTCAAAGTAGGAACGATTGAGGACTTAACGGGAAGTGTGGAATTTGTTGCTTATAGCGAAATCCTCAATAAATTCGGTGACTTTCTTGAACCGGAATCAAAAGTTATAATAGGCGGAAAACTCCAGCACAGAGGCGATGAAGAAATTTCCGTCAATGTAATGATTAACAATGTTTCTAAGGTGGAAAACTGCAATATCGTTAACATTAATATGGGCGAAAGCATGAAATTTGAAGAAATAATTGCTCTTAAAGACCTTTTGATTGAGCATAAAGGCACGGATCCCGTTGTTTTTAAAATAGGAAATAACGGCGGCTCTGTTAAAATCCTTGTGTCATCAAGTTATTGGGTACAGGCAACCAACGATCTTCAGAATATAATTAAAAATCACTTTAAATCAGAAGTAGAAATCTGTTCGCTTGATTGTTCATAAAAAATGTTGTAAACCTTGGTGATTCTTATTAAAATATAGTGGTAATCCAGATGATAATGTTCGGAATTGTTACAGTAAATCCCTTTAGGGCGTGGGTAAGAGGCTGTTCTTAAAAATTAAATAATTTCAGGTATAATAAATACAAGGAGAACTAAAATGAAAATTCTTGTTGTTCACGGTCCAAATTTAAACCTTTTAGGCGAAAGAGAGCCGGAAAAATACGGTAAAAGAACACTTGAAGCTATCAACGCTTCCATAAAAAAGCTTGCAGTTGAGCTGGGAACTGAAATTGAATTTTTTCAATCAAACTGTGAAGGACAATTAGTTTCCAAAATACAGGAAGCAAAACAAAACTTTGACGGAATTGTAATAAATCCTGCGGGTTATACCCATACAAGCATTGTTTTGAGAGATGCTATTCTGGCGGTAACAAAGCCATGTGTTGAAGTTCATCTGTCCAACATTTATACGCGAGAAGAATTCAGGCATCATTCTTTTATTGCGCCTGTGTGCGTAGGACAAATAACAGGTTTTGGCTTAGATAGCTATCTTTTAGGGCTTAAAGCACTTGTAAATCACTTAAAAGGCTAATTTTATGCCGGTATAGCTCAGGTGGTAGAGCATCTCATTCGTAATGAGGGGGTCGCAGGTTCGAATCCTGTTACCGGCTTTTTAAGAATATAAACGTTTAACAGATAATTAATTTAAAAATATAGTTGGGTTTAAATAATGAAAATTTTAATGATATATCCCGAATGTCCGGGTTCCTTTTGGAGTTTTACTCATATAATAAAATTATTCGGGAAAAAGGCATATTTGCCGCCTCTCGGGTTGATGACCGTCTCGGCTCTATTACCTCAGGAGTTTGAAAAAAGACTTGTTGATATGAACACAACAAAATTAACCGATGAAGATATTTTATGGGCAGATTTTGCTTTCATAAGCGGAATGATTGTCCAAAAAGGCACTTCTATTGCCGTTATAAAAAGATGTAAAGACCTCGGAGTCAAAACAATAGCAGGCGGCCCTTTATTTACTTCTCTGCATGAGCAGTTTGACGATGTCGACCACTTTATCCTTAACGAAGGAGAAGTTACCATACCGATGTTTTTAGAAGACCTTGAAAAAGGTGAACTGAAAAGAATTTACACTTCACAAATTAAACCTGACATTAAAAACACTCCAAAACCCGATTTAAGCTTAATAAACCCTTCTGATTATTACATAATGCCGCTGCAATTCTCCAGAGGTTGTCCTTTTGACTGTGATTTTTGCGATATAGTAAACCTTAACGGAAGAATACCGCGAAATAAAAGTCCTGAACAAATATTGAACGAGCTTCAGGCAATACATGATTCCGGTTTCCGCGGAAGTATTTTCTTCGTGGATGATAATTTTTTGGGTGATAAAAATAAAACAAAAGAGTTGCTTAAAGAAATAATAGAGTGGAGAAAGAAAGTTGACTTTAAACAGTCATTCTTTACGGAAATCTCTATAAATGCCTCTGATGATGATGAATTGTTAAAATTAATGAGCGAAGCAGGGTTCTTTCTTGTCTTTATAGGAATAGAAACTCCTTCGACAGCAAGCTTGCAGGAATGTAACAAGCTTCAAAACCAAAACCGTAATTTGGTTGATTCTATAAGGAAATTTTATAAGCATGGAATGGAAGTTACAGGCGGTTTTATAGTAGGTTTTGATACTGATGATGAGACTATATTTGAAAGCCAGTTTAATTTCATTCAAGAAGCCGGAGTTTCTAAAGCTATGATTGATTTACTTCAGGCTTTGCCCGGAACTAAGCTTTATAAAAGGCTAAAAGAAGAAGGAAGGTTGGTTAAAACTTCTTCTGGTATCAATCAGGATTCAACGATTAATTTTATTCCCAAACTGGACAAAGAAATCTTAGTTAAAGGGTATAACGATTTAGTTAAAAAAGCTTATTCTCCAAAATATTATTTTGAAAGAATAAACAACTTTTTAAAATATTATGAACCGGCTAGAGTAATTCCTTTAAACAAAAGAATTGTACCGTCATTTTACAAAATTCTCTTTATCATGAAGAATCTGGAAAAAGGTAAATTTTATGTGTTTAAACTCCTGATAGAAACTTTGTTAAAACGTCCAAAATGCTTTGTTGCCGCGTTAGATAATTCTGTTTTATACATTCATTTCAGCAAAGTATTCAGCTAAAATTTGTTTTTGCTCTGATGAAAGGAAAAGAAAATGATGCATAATTTCTATTTTTACAAAGAAATTACTAATCCTTTGATTTTGTTGTTATTACAGATAATAGGGATTTTGATTTATTTTATACCTTCTTTTGTTGCTGTATACAGAAAACATAATAATAAAAATCCAATCATAGTTTTAAATTTGTTTCTCGGGTGGACTTTTTTCGGTTGGGTAATCGCTCTTGTGTGGGCTTTAACTGACAATACAAAATAGAGTATTTTCTTTTTTGTCATGCTGAATGAAACGAAGCATCTGCCCATTTTGGGTTTTAAGCTTAAACACTTTTTCGGACGGATTCTTCGGGCTAAAGCCCTCAGAATGACATTAATCGTCATTGCGAGCATAGCGAAGCAATCTATAAAAAATAAAATAGATTGCCACGTCCAAAGCATTCGACGTGTAAATTTAATCGGCAAATGGATTGTCGCGTCATCTCTTCGAGTTTACTCGCAATGACAGTTATTAAGAAGCTTTTAAAGCTTGGTCAATGTCTGCAATAATATCATCCACATCTTCTATACCGATAGAAAGCCTGATGAAATCATCTGTAACACCTGTCGAAAGTTTTTCTTCTTCTGTAAGCTGCTGATGCGTTGTGCTTGCAGGATGAATCACCAGAGATTTTGCATCACCGATGTTTGCAAGGTGTGATAAAAGTTTTACATTGTCTATAAATTTGATACCCGAATATTTTCCGCCTTTTATTCCAAACCCTATTATTGCCCCCTGCCCTTTTGGCAGGTATTTTTGAGCAAGTTTGTAGTCAGGATGGTCTTCAAGCCCCGGATAATTTACCCAGCTTACCTGTTTATGGCTTTTTAGGAATTTTGCGACTTTAAGAGCATTTTCTGAATGTCTTTGCATTCTTATATGAAGCGTTTCCAGTCCCTGCAAAAGCATAAATGAGTTGAACGGACTGATTGCAGGACCCATATCTCTCAAAAGCTGTACCCTTGCTCTTATAATATAAGCTGCTTTTCCGAAATCTCTTGTATAAATTACACCGTGATAACTCGGGTCGGGTAAAGTTAAATCAGGGAAAGTGCTTGCGCCAAACCAATCAAAATTCCCTGAATCCACTATTAATCCGCCGATAGAAGTTCCGTGTCCGCCGATAAATTTAGTGGCGGAATGAACTATAATATCTGCTCCATATTCAAACGGTTTGAAAAGATAAGGAGTCGGAACCGTATTATCCACGATAAGAGGGACATGGTTTTTATGAGCAATCCTTGAAAGCTTTTCTATATCTACAATATTAAGTTTCGGGTTGCCTATAGTTTCTGTATAAACGAGTTTTGTGTTTTTTGTAATAGCCTTATCAAAGTCATCAGGATTATTTGAGTTAACAAAAATGGTCTTGATTCCCAATCTTGAGAGCGTATGTGCAAAAAGATTGTATGTTCCGCCATAAAGAGCGGAGGAAGAGACTATTTCATCTCCCGGTTTTGCAATATTTAAAATAGCAAGAGTAATTGCGGCTTGACCTGATGCGACAGCAAGAGCTCCAATGCCGCCTTCAAGCAAAGCAATTCTTTTTTCCAGAACGTCTGTTGTCGGATTCATTAATCTTGTATATATATTGCCGAATTTTTTAAGCCCGAATAAATCAGCAGCGTGCTGTGAATCATCAAAAGTGTATGAAGTAGTCTGATATATCGGAACAGCTCTTGAATGCGTTACGGGATCAGGTTCCTGACCGCCATGTAAAGCAATTGTATCAAATTTCATTATTATCTCCTTTTATGAGTTCCTCAAATACTATAAATCTAATATGTATATTTAATTATAAACCCAAAATATAAGCAAATATTAAAGGCGCAACGATAGTTGCATCAGATTCTATAACGAATTTTGGTGTGTCTTTGGCTAATTTGCCCCATGTGATTTTTTCATTGGGGATAGCTCCGCTGTAAGAACCGTAACTGGTTGTAGAATCGCTTATCTGACAAAAATAACCCCAGAGAGGCACATCTAAGCCTAAATCCTGATGAATCATAGGAACTACACAAATAGGGAAATCCCCTGCAATACCTCCACCTACTTGAAAAAATCCGATAGAATTGTTTTCAGAGGCTTCAACATACCATTTGTATAAGCTTATCATATACTCAATGCCGCTTTTTACCGTAAGAGGATTTTTGATATCTCCTTTTATGCAGTGAGATGTGTAAAAATTTCCTAAGGTCGAATCTTCCCAGCCTGGAACAAAAATAGGCAGTTTTTTTTCTAAAGCTGCTAAAAGCCAGCTGTTTTTTGGGTCGATCTGATAAAACTGCTCTAAATCAGGATCTTGTAAGACTTTAAATATAAATTCGTGCGGGAAATAGCGTTCCTGCTCTTTGTCAGCATTAAACCAGTATTTTTTCATGAATTTTTCAATTCTTCTCATTGCTTCTTCTTCAGGAATACAGGTGTCAGTAACCCTGTTAAAGTGGTTGTTTAAAAGATTTTCTTCATCTTCTGGGGTCAAGTCCCTATAATTTGGGATTCTTTTATAAAAATTATGCGCAATAAGATTAAACAAATCTTCTTCAAGGTTAGCTCCTGTGCAGCAAATAGCAGAAACTTTATCCTGTCTTATCATTTCCGCAAGGGAAATCCCCAACTCTGCCGTACTCATCGCACCTGCCAGAGTAACCAACATTTTTCCGTTGTTTTCAACGTGATTTTTGTATGCTTCTGCTGAATCTACAAGAGTAGCAGCGTTAAAATGCTTGAAATTTTCTTTCAAAAAGTTTGTAATCGAGGTTTTAGTCATTATTTTTCCTTTAAAGTGCCATTCTAAGGACTTTTGCTATGATAGTCAATCCGTAGAATAATATTAGACAGCTTCTTTCTGTGCTTTTACACTTGATGATAACAAAGACAGTCTATAATAACACTTTATATTATAGTATTTAAGTTATATTTTGCAATGACAATTCAATAGTTTTTTAGGGACCTAATTTTACATTTTTTACAACAGCTAAAAACGCAAATTTGTGGAATATTTCAGGGTTAAAAGACTTGGATTCTTCTGTAAGCATTATTCTGATGGCTTCATTGGAGAGAACAGAATTTCTATAAATTTTTTCAGAAATAAGAGCGTCAAAAACATCTGCTATCCCTATTATCTGACCAAATTCGGAAATTTCTTTACCTTTTAATTTGTTTGGATAACCGTCTCCGTTCCATTTTTCATGGTGTTCCAGTGCGCCTTTTGCAATAATTTCAGGGAGTTTCATCTCATTTATAATATAGTCATAACCAAGAACAGAATGATCTTTAATTAGTGTAAACTCTTCCTGTGTCAGCTTATCAGGTTTGTATAAAATCCTTTGAGGAATTTTGATTTTTCCTATATCATGCAAGAGTGCTGAAAATGTTAAATCTTTAACTTTGTTTTCGTGAAAACCCATTTCTCTGCCTATAATAGCGCTTATTACGGCTGTATTAATTGAATGCGAGTAGGTATAAAAATCATGGACTCTTAATTCGCCGATATTTGCAACTTTATCGCATTTTTCATAGACTTCATCACAAATAGACATTGTTGCATCCTGACAAACAGAAGCTTTTGGGGGTATGCCAGATTCTATGGCTTTTAATATTTCCTTGACATTATCAATAAGTTTTTCAACTTTTTCAACGTTTACTACAGTTTTGTATTCTGCTTTTTCCGAAATACTTTTAGGCTCGGGAGGATCTTGAATTGTAGGCTTTTCAATAACCATTACTGTCTTTTGGTCTATATAATCCTGTTCATCTCTCTTAAATATTTTTGCATGACTAAATCTCATCAATAATTCAGGTGTAAAATCAGTCCCTTTTTCGTAAATAGTATTACCGTTTTCGTCATACAAATCACAATCTAATTTTTGTAATCCTACCAGTTCAAGAGCTATAATACGTCTCATACTAAATTCCTTATTAATTTTATCTTATTGAATTTGTAACAGAAAATAATCGTCTAACCATGATTATAAAAGAAGTTTCTATATAAATCCAGTTTCATAATAAAATATTAATAATTAATACAAATCTAATAAAAAATACAAGAAAATGTCTTATCTTTAAGTTAACAAATGCATGTTTTCAGGAATTTCATTTTGCATTAAAAGCCCGTAATCTAAACTATCGACAATAGCCAGATAGGTTGCTTCCAAAATGTTTCTGCTAAGACCCACTGTATCCCATCTTTCGTATCCGTCGGAAGTTTCAACATGTACGCGGGTTTTAGCGCCTGTTCCGTCTGTTCCGTCAAGGATTCTGACTTTAAAATCCGTAAGCTTGAATTTTTCTATTTTCGGGTAAAAAGGTTTTAAAGCAAGTCTTACTGCGCTGTCCAGAGCATTCCCCGGACCTTCTCCCTCTGATACGGTATGCAAAATTTCGTTGCCTACTCTTATTTTTACAGAGGCTTCAGTGTTTAAAGGTCCGATTCCTCTGGTATCTGAAATAACCCTAAAGCCTTTAAGCTCAAAATACTGGGGTTTTATGCCAAGAATTCCTCTAACCATAAGCTCAAAAGAAGCATCTGCATCTTCAAATGTAAATCCTTGCCATTCGAGGTTTTTAATTTGTTCAAGAACTTTTTTCATCTCATCACTTGTCAAATCTTTTCCCAGATTTAGTTTGGAAATTTTTTCTTTGATTGAAGCAGTGCCAGCTTGATCGCTTATCAATATTTTTCTTAAGTTTCCGACATTTTCAGGATCTATGTGTTCATAAGTACTCGAATTTTTCATTACTCCGCTTGCATGTACGCCTGCTTTATGCGTAAATGCGCTTCTACCTACATACGGAGCGAAATCATTTGCTTTTTTATTGGCTATTTCGCTAATTTGTCTGGAAGTAGAAACCAGACCGATAATATTGTCACCGAGAATATCAAATCCTAATTTGAATTGAAGTGCAGGGATTATTGAGCATAGATTTGCATTTCCGCATCTTTCCCCGTAGCCGTTGAAAGTCCCTTGAACCTGTTTAACCCCTGATTGAACGGCAATTATGGAATTTGCAACAGCAGTATCGCTGTCATTATGCGCATGAATCCCTATTATTGCATCAGGAAGATGTTTTTCTACAGTTTCTGTAATTTCTCTCATTTCTACAGGAAGACAACCTCCATTTGTGTCACAGAGAATTATTCTCTCCGAACCTGCTCTGTATGCCGCTTCGATGGCTTTTAGTGCGTAATCGGAATTATTCTTAAATCCGTCATAAAAATGCTCTGCATCAAAGAAAACTCTTTTCCCTTTGCTCTTTAAATAAACAACACTGTCGTAAATCATATTTAAATTTTCTTCAAGCGTTGTGCAAAGAGCATGTTCAACATGGAAATCCCATGTTTTCCCGAATATAGTTATTATTTCTGTCCCTGAATCAATAAGCTGATTAAGTACAAAATCTGATTCAGCATTTCCGTTTGCTTTTCTGGTGCAGCCAAAGGCTGTAATTTTAGAATTTTTCAGTTTAAGCGTTTTTGCCGTTTCAAAGACTTCTATATCTTTCGGGTTTGCGCCAGGCCAGCCCGCTTCAATATAATCAACTCCTAATTCGTCAAGCAGGTGAATTATTTTCAGCTTGTCATTGACTGAAAAAGCTATGCCTTCAGCTTGACCGCCATCTCTTAAAGTTGTATCATATATTTCGATTTTATTTTGAAGCATTATAAGTTAATCCTTATTTAGCGTGAACTGTTGCTCAGGTTGTTAAATTGCATTTCTCTGGAGATTGCAACCTTGCCGGAACGAACAAGTTCTCTTATTCCGACTGCTCTTAAAAGCTCTATCATTGACCTTATTTTAATATCATCGCCCATTGCTTCTAATGTGTACGTTTTTGGGGTAGCATCAACGATTTTAGCGTCAAATATTTCTGCAATACGGAGAATTTCAGAGCGGTCGTCTTCTTTTGCGGCGACTTTTACGAGAATAAGTTCTCTTTCGATGCTGCCTTCGCCTGTTATATCCACAACTTTTATGGTGTTTATCAGTTTATTAAGCTGTTTGCCGATTTGCTCTATTACTCCGTCTTCTCCTGAAGTAACAATAGTAATCCTTGAATATTCTGCATCCTGCGTAGGCGCAACGGTTAAGCTCTCAATATTGTAGCCTCTTCCGCTGAAAAGCCCTACTATTCTGCTTAAAACTCCTGCTTCGTTCTGAACAAGAACTGAAAGTGTATGTTTCATTATGATTTATCCTTATTTGTTTTTATTATTTATTTACTAAATGCAGTTTTCGCACTCGCTTTTGGAACATTTTCTTTCACATTTGCAAAGAAGAACATTACTGATAGGATCACCTGCCAGTACCCAAGGGAATACAGCTTCCATTGCCTCGACTACAAAGTCTACAATAACCGGGCCTTCGGTATTTATTGCTTTCTGAATTGTGGCTTCAATGTCTTCTTCTCTTTCAACCCTGAATCCTGTTGCTCCGTAGGCTTCTGCGAGTTTAACGTAGTCAGGACCCGTCATTACTGTTTCCGAGTATTGTGCGTTAAATAACCTTTCCTGCCACTGTCTGACCATCCCTAAATATCCGTTATTTATGATAAATATTTTGACAGGAATGTTGTAATGTACACAAGTAGCAAGTTCTTGGATATTCATTTGAATACTTCCATCTCCTGCAATGTTTATAACAAGTTTATCCGGGAATGCAACCTGCGCACCCATTGCAGCAGGAAAACCAAATCCCATTGTCCCTAATCCGCCTGAAGATACGAACTTGCGAGGGGTATCGAATTGGTAAAGAAGTGCTGTCCACATTTGATGTTGACCAACTTCTGTTGCAATAATAGGGTCTTTAGCTTTTGTTTGTTCATATATTTTTTCAAATACTGTTGTCGGATTTATTTTATCCGAAATAACTGTCGGTTTAGCCTTTTTTTGTTTCCAATCATTTATTTGTTCAACCCAAAGAACTTTTTGAGCAGCTTTTTTCTGAATTTCTTCAGGATTTATGATATTAAGCATGTCTGAAATGATTCTTTTTGCATCTCCAACGATAGGAATGTCGACAGCCACGTTTTTACTGATTGAACACGGGTCTATATCGACATGAATAACCTTTGCATCGGTACAGAACTTGCTTACTTTTCCTGTAACCCTGTCGCTAAACCTTGCTCCTACTGCGAATAAAACATCACAGTTAGAAACAGCGTGATTTGCCCAGTAATTTCCGTGCATTCCGACCATCCCAAGAGATAAATCATCAGTTTGAGGGAATCCGCCTGTACCCATAAGAGTGTTAACAACTGGTATGTTCAATGTTTTAGCCAGTTTAATTAATTCTTCAGAAGCTTCTGAGGCAATAACGCCTCCCCCGCACATAATTACAGGTTTTTCAGCTTTATAAAGCAAATTCAGCGATTTGGCAATTTGAAGCGGATGTCCGTTATAGTTAGGGTTATAACCCGGAAGATGAACTTTTTCCGGATAACTAAAATGTGTTTTGTTGACGAGAATATCTTTAGGCATGTCAACTATTACAGGACCGGGCTTTCCGGTATTTGCAAGGTGAAAAGCTTCTTTAATAACTCTTGGAAGGTCTTTCACATCTTTCACAAGATAATTATGCTTGCAGCATGATCTTGTGATACCTACTATATCTGCTTCTTGAAAAGCGTCATTTCCTATTAACTCGGAAGATACCTGCCCTGTAAATACAACAAGCGGATATCCGTCATAATAAGCGTTTGCTATGCCTGTAATCGCATTACAAGCTCCCGGTCCTGACGTTACAATAGCAACACCTGCTCTTCCTGTAACTCTTGCATAACCTTCGGCAGCGTGAATTGCGCCCTGCTCATGTCTTACCAGATAGTGTTTAATTTCTTTACAACTGTAAAGTTCATTATATATATGTAGAATTACACCTCCAGGATAGCCAAAAATCTCTTTAACACCTTCTTCTTTGAGGCATTCAATAAATATTTGCGCTCCTGTAAGTGATTTAAGCTCTTTTTTTATTTCTTTAGGGTTAGTTGTGTTCATTTTAGACATTTATTTCTCCGTTTTGTATTCGTCTTTACTAAAATTTGTTTGCGGATTTATTAAAATGTAAATTTAATAGTATTTTAAATATTATATCTAAAGCAAAAATTAGTTCTAATATTATTTTAAAAGTTTATTAAAAATATATGAAAAATAACTGTAAAAAGTTGTTTTTATTAAAGCAGCCTACACCAAACAGAGGAATTTTATTAAGAATTGTTTTTTTATATTAAGAAATGTTAAAAATGTCCGATATCTAAATTATAACCTCGAAGCTTTAAAACTAATTATCTTAACAAGTCCTTAGATAAAACATAGGGGTATCTTTTATGATGTCAGAAACCTGGTCTCTTAAAAAATCAATGGAGTTGATTAAGCTTAAAACAGATAAATTAATTGATGGAAAAGAAGGCGGTTTTTTCCTTAAAGATGATGTTTGGGGAAAAGATACATTGATTTTAAGAAGCGGAATGTATCTAACGGAAGAAATAATCGGCAAACTTATGAATTTTGGTGTAAAAAAAGTAAATGTTGATTTTGATGATGTAATCGTTGAAGAGCCTGACAAAGAAGAACAACAGAAATTATTAAAGCACTTTACCGCTACTCAAAGCGTTTTAATAGTCGAAAAAAATCTTATAAATGCAAGCACTTTAGTCAGGCAGCTGGTTAGCAACGGTTTTAAAGAAGGGAATATATTTGTTACCAATAATCCCAATACTATAAACAGGTATTTTAGGGCGAAGCAGATTAATTTTCTTTTTATAGACGAAGAATTATATGAAATTTGTGAAAAATGTGTTGAAAAATATTCTTTGTTGAGAAATACACATACTTTTATAATAGTAAGCACATTGAATTTATCGGAAATTAAAAAGGTAAGGATTTCAAGAATTAAATTTTTACAGAAATACTGTAGTGAAGAAAAGTCAAATAATTTAATTTTAGAGGCACTAAACCAGAATTTTCTTGATTTTTGCGATGAAGAAAAAACTTTGATTTCATAAACTATTTACCTATTAATAGTGGATTAAAAAAAATGACCAACTTGTTAAACTAAAGTTATAACGAGAGAACTTCTAATTATTTTTAAAAACAATTTGAGGGAAAAGGTCATGGCGCAAACTTCCGGAACAGGTTCAATAAGCAGAAATAGTGTTAAATTCAGCAGAAATGAAAGATATGTTCCTCAACTTTTTGACAAAAAACAGCAAAATAATAATTCTTCTAATAACAAAAAAGAAGAGTCGACTAAAGAAGAGTTTCATAAATCAAATTTCGTTGACAGAAGCGCGCAGTTAAACGCAAGCCTTAATTCTCTTGCAATTTCCAATATGATTAATTTAAAAAGAATTGAAAAAAGCCAAAAATTAAAAATAAATGATTTTATAGATAAAAAATCAGAAATTAATTCAGATAACTTTAATCCTTTTGCAAAATTTGCGAAAAAAGATTAAATAACCGGAATTGCTAAATAGTCGAAATCCAAATGAATACTGGTATTGTCATTCTGAGGGCTAAAGCCCGAAGAATCTGTCCAGAAAAGTATTTGAGCTTAAAACCCAAAAAGGACAGATGTTTCGCTTTGCTCAACATGACAATAAGAA